>JAYTMW010000428.1:0-10094 GCA_043728105.1 Saprospiraceae bacterium
CCAAAATTCTAAACGATCATTTAATACGTCATTCTGTAAAAAAGCGTCTGATAATATGCCTTTATACGCCACTTGCCAACTTTGGGCGTGGAGGTGGGCGATGGCTTCGGCTTCGTTGGTTTTTGCTTTTCGATATGTCATTATTTCCTATTTTTTGTTAGCAAAGTTCCTAAAAATTCTTATTTTTATGTAGAATTTCAAGATTAGTAAGTAGTTAAAAGTAAATAGTCACTGTCTTGAAATTTGATAAATTATTGATTTTCAATGCTTTACGAATCTCAATACTTAATACTATTTACTCAATACTACTTATGATTGATTATGTTAAAAAAATATTAGAATCTCCTGACGCACCTCGTCAAATTGAGGCATTGCAAAAAGCCATGCAGGATGAAAAACGTCGCCGCCACGACTTTCGTGAATGGATAACGCCCGACATCAAAGCCGAGTTTATCAATGGCGAAGTGGTGCTTCATTCGCCCGTAAAAAGGCGGCATTGGAAAGTTACAGATTTTCTTTCAAGTATTTTGAGCATTTATACGAGAGTAAAAAAACTGGGTACTGTTGGCACTGAAAAAGTGATGATTGCCCTCACTCGCAATGATTATGAACCTAATTTGGTCTTTTTTTTAAAAGAAAAAGCCGATACTTTTACCGACGAGCAACTACTTTTTCCTGCACCTGATTTTATTGTTGAAATTTTATCAAAGGGTACTGCGGGTAAAGATAAAGGCATAAAAAAAACAGATTATGCGGCGCATGGCGTGAGTGAATATTGGATTATTGACCCCATTCAACAACAAATTACGCAATATATTTTGTTTTTGCCAACTGATAAACAATACTCGCCACCTAAAGTTTTTAAACTCAATGATGATATTGAAAGCCGTGTCATTAAGGGTTTTATCATGCCTGTACGAGCTATTTTTGAGGATGAAGCAAATATTGAAACGCTTCAAAGTCTGTTACAAAACAAAGATTAAAGGCTCATTTTTTCGCTTCCAAAACACCGTTTAAATGTCCTTTTGCATAAATCATCTCCAAATATTCC
The DNA here is from genome assembly GCA_043728105.1 of Saprospiraceae bacterium. GTDB lineage: Bacteria > Bacteroidota > Bacteroidia > Chitinophagales > Saprospiraceae > JAAFJT01. The sequence continues at coordinate 1,052 of JAYTMW010000428.1, forward strand.
CGTCTATTTGCCAAGATTTGACGTTGATTGATTGAGCCTTTATCTGTAATTTCTCCTTATCAATTGACAAAGTAAAATTAGCAAAAACTGCTCGTTTTATGAGGTTCGAACTTCCTGTATTTTGCCGTGCAAAGGTATTCAAAAACCGTCTGCAATGAACACTCCACTCCCATAATTCTACACTTCAGTTTAATTTCTCTTACCCCCTCAGTATTTGAAGTCATTTTTGATTTATTAAAAGAAAAAAGCCTTGTAAAGTCTGAAAAATCTCTTTTTTCATCAAACAAGACTCAAATTATCATTTAAGACGTGTCAAATCATATTTTGAAGCGTGTAATTTTTTTCTTTGATGCAACTTTGTATCAACAATCAGAAATTATTAAAATTCATTTTTTAACAAATAAAAAAACACAACTTTCTGACAGCCGTTGTGTTTTTTTACATCTAAATTTTAACAATGAAAAAGTCACTTTGCACAATTATTCTCATCTCAACTTTTTTTACTGTTTGCACAAATGCCGCTAATGTTACTTTCAAAGTAGATATGCGTAAGGCAAAAACTCCTGCCAATAGTGTGATTTCGATGCGTGGAAACCTCGATCCACTTAGTTGGAAAAAAAGTAACATCGTTTTGACAGATGTTGATAAAGACGGTATTTTTACCGCTACTGTCAGTTTTGATTCAAAAGCCGATAACAAATTGGCATACAAATATCTTATCAACGAAAAGTGGGAGGATGTAAGCAATCGCAAAATCAACCTAACGGAAACCCAAACGACCAATGATGTTTTTGGGGAAGAAATTTATAGAACCGCACCTTATTTTTTTGAAAAAGACGATAAAGTGATTGATTTTGCTGCCCGTATGACAAGCGAACAAACTGTACACGGCGTTTCTCAAATCATCATGCACAACGATAAAGTGGATACTTTGATGACTTGGGGCTTTCGAGACGTGGAAGGAAAGCTGTCCGTGGATGCCAATACGCTGTTTCATATCGGCGGCATGGGTCAATCTATCACGGCGTTTGCGGTGCTTCGGGCGGTTGAACAAAAACGCTTGGATTTGGATAAACCACTGAATACCTATCTGATTTCCATGAAAATTGAAGGAGATTTTACCGTGCGTGATTTGCTCATGGGCGTAATAAAATTGAACGGCGAAACCAAACCCGACGGCTACGCAAAAGGTCAAACGATACCGACTTTACAAGATATTTTTAATGGAAAAAACAGCAATACACCTAAAATGAAACAGGGTAGTGGCAAGAGCGAAAAACCTGTTTTTAATATTTTTTCGGGTTTGTTGGCGCAACAAATGTTGGAAGATATTTATAAAAAATCGTTCACGGAGATCATCCAAATGGAAGTTTTAACGCCTTTAAATATGAAAAACACTTTCATAAAAGCGGAATTGAGCGACATCGAAACGCAAAATGCGAGCGTCGGGTACGATAAAAGTGGTAAGGCGGTAGCGGGCAAACGCTTAATTTTTCCTGAATTAGGCTTCGGTGGCGTGTGGACGACTGCGACAGATTATGCCAAATTTATCACCTATTTAATGAAGGCGTATCGTGGAGAAGACAACACACTTTTGTCAAAAGATATGGCAAAAGCGGCTCTTGATCCGACGAATCAATTTAGAGCGTTGATTTTTCCACAAGGCGATAATGGCAATTATTTTGGCGGTGCAGCTACGGGTTTTCGGACGCAAGTAAGCTTTAATGCTGCCGATAATTGGCTTTTGGTTTCGTTTATGAATTCGTATGAAAATTGGCGTACCATGTTGGATGTGGAGAAGGCGGGGAAGCAATTTTTGAAAAGCAAAATGTGATTTTTTTAACCACAGATTTAACAGATTAAACAGATCTTCACTGATTTTTTTCTTTAAAAATCATGTTTAAAATTAAAAATCAGTAAAAATCTGTTTAATCTGTTTAATCTGTGGTTCTATTTTCTGTTTGTATCCTGTGGTCAATTATTCATTTTATCATCATTTTATTTATTCTAATTATGAAATCGCCCATTTTATTAGCCGTTATCGTGCTTTGCAGTTTCACTTTTTTGAGAAATCAAGATTGGACTATGCCTAAACAACATTTTTTGGCAAATCCTAAAACGGAAACGCAAGCCGAATTGATTGTTTTTTGTGAAACAGAAAACCAATATTTCATCAAAGAAACGTTGCCTAAAATAAAGAAATATTGTACGGAAAAGAAAATCACGTTGGTGGAACGTAAAAATACTGAGGGGGTGCCTTCGGAGTTGAGTTCTTTACCTGCATTGGTATTTCAGAACGGTAAAAGTCGCTCGATATATGCAGCACGATATGCCGAGTTTTCGACGATTGAGAACTTCATTCGCACGAGTCGGGCGTTTCCGCAACAGTTGGCTTTGAACTGTAAAAAGGATGTTTTGGCGTATCAAAATGGGCGTATGAAAATAGCGACTACTTTGAAAATAACACCGCTTGGTGGCACAATTCCAAGTAATTTTGATGCAACTGAATTTGAAAAAAATACGCAAATAACAATAGATGAAGCGATGCAAAATTTCGCTTTTCAAACCGAAACGTGTTTGCAAAAAACGGATAGAATGTTTTATTTGGACATACATCCGTATTTGGATAAAACAGGAAAATTGTTTTTGAGTTATGAATTGTACTCGCAATTTAGTTGTACGGTACCTGTTTTTTCTAAATTAAAAATACCCTTGGAAGGCACTTTAGACAACAGCAAAATGCTTCTCACTCAAATAGGCAGCATAATTGAAAAAGAGATTTTTGCGCAACTCAAAAATTCAACAATTGGCGATGCGTATTCGGCTATTTCGAGTGAAACGCCGACTAAAACTTGGCAAGAATTGGGTTTGCAATTATCCGAAAATCAAGATGTGAGCCAAGCCAAAAGTGTTTTTGAAAACAAAAAACTGACTTCAAAATGGTCGTTTGCGGGAGCAATTGATGCTGAAACACCCGCTATGGCTTTTCATTTTCAAGAGCCTTTGGATAGATACGCAGGTGAGGTGCGACAGATTAAAGGAACGTTGCAACTCAATGATAATCAAAAACTTATGCAAGGAGCGTTTGACGTAAACACCGCAAGTTTGACCATGGGCATTGATGATTTTGACCATAAAATACACGAAAAATACATCAAAGTAGGGCGTTTTCCCGTGGCGACTTTTTCGTTTAAAGATCAAGCGATTGCCCTGGCTTTTGGCAAAACAACGGATGCTAATATTGTGGGTGATTTTACTTTAATGGGCAAAACAATTCCGATGACCATGCAAGCGCAACTTACGCCAAGTGTGGGTTCAAAAGGGGAAATGTTATTGGCGGTTCAAACAAGTTTTAGTTTAAATATTGCCAATGTTTTTGGTATAAAAGGCCCCGATGGTCCCGACCCTGCGAATAAAACAATGCAGTTTTTTATGAATTTCTTTTGTAATGCTATTTAGGTTTTTACACGGATTTACGGATTTCCTTTTTTTAATCATAAAAATCAATAAATCTCATTAATCCTTCAATCCGTATAAAAACAAAAAACTCTTTTATAATTTCTAAAAAAACTTTCGTCATGAAAAAATTATCATTAATTTTAGTCGTAGCCTTTGCTACATTTTTATGCTCTTTTGTCGGTATCCAAAACGCAGCTGACAACCCCGGCGTGATTACTTTTATCACCGATGCAGGTTCGGAAACCACTTTCACGGTAGGGTCGTGGCGGTTCAAAAAATGCGACATTAAAAAAGACAGTATTGAAAAAATTCAAGTAGAAGCCGAAATGGATATGGGCAGCATCAACGCTACTTGGAAGGAATTGGAGGAAAATATTAAGAAGAAAAAAGACTATTTCTACGTCAAAAATTTTCCAACGGCGACCCTTAATATCAATGGTGCAACGAAGGTGAAAGACAACGAATATACGTGTAATGCCACGCTCACGCTCCGCAAAATTGCGCACCCCGTGACGCTTACTTTTACGGCAAGTGATGAAGGTGGTTTTAAAATCAAAGGCGGTGGTATTGTCAATCGTCGTGACCACGCTTTTACGGGTGGTGGCCCGAAGGATTTAGTGCCTGTTGCTTTTGAGTTTTTGGTAAGATGAGAAGAGACCCCTCAGTATTTGGGCAATTAATAACATGATTTTTTGCAACACATAGGTATATAGGATACATGAATTTATGTGTAATTAATTGATTTTCAATTAGTTATGAAAAAAATATTTCTTGAAGCTATGTACCCTTTGTACCTTTGTGTTGCAAAAAAAACTGTCATTTCGGTTCGAAGATGTGGGGGCAAGGGGTGATATTTACAAACGTTATCCATAATTTTTTACTCAAACATCACAATCACCCATTCCAAAACACACGCAGGTTTTGTCTGATTTTCAATATCAATAACCGCCGAAAGCGTAACGCTCACACCATTATCACCAAAATCATCAATGGATTTTAACTGGCCTTTCATGCGCACCCTCGCACCCGAAGGCACGGCATTCGGAAACCGCACTTTATTCAAGCCATAATTGACGACCATTTTGGCAGATTCCACTTTGAAAAGCGTTTCCACAAAATGAGACACAAGCGATAAAGTTAAAAAACCGTGCGCAATGGTGCTGCCAAAAGGAGACGCTTTGGCGAGTGCCAAATCGGTGTGAATCCATTGAAAATCGAGGGTAGATTTCGCAAAATTATCAATCATTTCTTGCGTGACGGTGAGCCATTCGGTTGAGCCGAGGTCTTGGTTTGTGGCGGCTTTGAGGGCGGCGAAGTTTTGGAAAAGTATCATTTTTTATTTTTTGTAGAAATGAAAAATATCACACACTTTTCACCTCTAATAGCTCATATTTAGGTCGTTTGCTGTCGTTATTTGTTGGTTTGATATACACAGTCACCATACTCCCCCAATATTTTTTCACCAAATCATTTAACATTTCAGGCTGCGTCGTGATGATAAAATTGGATTTCACGCCCTCCATTTCTGATTGGACGGTTACTAAAAAAGTCTTTTTATGGGCATCCGCTTGCTGTAAAGTGCCGCTTACCCAAAAAGAATTTTCTTCCACTATGGGTACAGGGAATCCTATCTTTTTAATATTTTCCCTTGCTTGTTCTAACTTGGAAGATTTGAACGGCAAGGTTTTATATTTATTTAGGCTTTTATCAATGACCATTAAAGGTTCGCTTATCAGAGTTTGTTCCATTATTTCTTTCATTTATTGAAATTTATTTTTTATATAAAAAGCGGAATAAGGTACATTCTTCTTGAATTCAATCCAAAATCTATCTTCAAATAGACCAAAAACTTGATATTTTTCTTGTAATTCTTCAATATTTTTAGAAATACCTATTTGATAAAGTCGAGTTCTTGAAGGTGTTGCACCCATTGCATGAACTATTGCGTTGGTATATTTATCTAAAAATGTAAAAACAATAGTTGCTACCGTAGCAAGCACTTTTTCTGTATCTCCATTATCTGTTATTACCATATCATCAAAATCATCCGTTTCGGGATTGACATCGCCAAAAGCTAAATTATAAACATCGGTATTTTCAAATGTTTTAAAATATACTCTTTTTCTGATTGCTCCTTTTTTACCTACGCTCAAAAATTCAAAGATTTTCAAGTCCTCGTCTGTTCTGAATTGATATTTTTCGTATCTCATAGTTTGTTTTTCGTTTCAGATTTTAAACAAAATTAAGTCAAATTTTTAAGTTTTTCATCTTTTATTCATCGAGCAACTTCCATTCTGTTTCTACTTTTCTTTGAAGCATATTTTGAAAATCTTTTGAAAAAATGGGTTGCGCAGCCACCATCGTTTCTGCCGTTTGGTTTAAGTCTAAACGATAGACTATTTCTTGGTCTTTTTCATCGTAAAGACCATCGTTATTACTATCTTTTGTGCCATAAATTATCAAAAAATTTTCTTTTGGCGAAAAAGCCTTATACCGCATATCCACACCTTCGGGCGAAACTTGATGAAAACTTTTACCCAATCGAGTTGATACGAAAAGCCTTTTGGCATCAGAATTCGTGAATTTTCCGTCTTTATTGTCATCAAATTGGGTCACATACAAACCAAAATCTCTATTAACACGACCCTTTGATGTGTCATTGAGTTCATATTGATAAATCATCATTTTTTTTGTTGGTTCTAAAAGATAGTATTCTCGGCTTTTTGTGTTGTAAAAAGCAAGATTCCAACATTTTGCGCCCACGGATTCCACTTTTTTATAACCGCTTTCATTATAGTCAAAGGTACTCCAATTTCGACTGTTCTGAACATGTTTCACTTCAAAAGCCAAATAGTCAGTTGCCCAAATATTTTCTGGATTATCAATAACCAAATGCACCTTTTCATTAGTCAAAACAGCCGTAGAATCTAAGGGCTTTTCTGAGTTCGTAGAAGGTTGATTTTTCGGTTTTTCGCCTTGACACGACGTAACCAAAACCATCAAAATCGGAATAAATAAAAAATAATTTTTCATCATAAATGTGTTTTAAAATGTAAAATACTGAGGGGGTAGTGTAGCGGCAAATTTATTCGCCGACGAGTATAAGTCATTGATTATCAATATCTTATATTTTGTTAGCGAATAAAACCGCCGCTACATTACCCTATTTTATCTTAGAAAAATCCGTAGCCACCATATAAATAGACTCCACTTTCACGGTCAAAGAACCACCACCTTTCACCTCCGAAGCTTTACGAGTGGCAATCCATTCGGGGTCACTTCTGAACTTATCGAAAGCCGCTTTTCCTGCCTCTTCCGATGGGTGCGTGAGGAAATAATAGAACATTTTATCCGAGCCTTGGTCGGCATCGGTGGCCGTCCAATAGGCTTTGTTACCCATGCCATATTGCGCAAAACGATTGACCGTGAAACCTCTGAAACGCTGTAATAAATTGTCTAAATTATTGGGCGTGGCGGTGTAAATCCGAAACTCCCACACGCCATTGTTGCTTGATGAGAAGTCATTGGGTGAAAAATCAGTCGTTTTCAAGAAAACACTTTCTATTTTCGATATTATTTTACCATTTACTTCACTCTCTTGTGCCACCCGTTGCCACGTTGTATCCGCCATAAAATTTTTCCAAGAAGCATCACGAGCCGCACGGTTAGGGTAGGAGAGGATATAGTACAATTTGCCATCGGGATTGTCCAAAGGAGTCCAATAACCCACGTTTGTCATGCCGTGTTTTTCAAAAAGTTTGGTCGTGTGATTCCGAAAACGTTTCATCAAATCATTCAACTTGCTGGGGTTCGTCCAATAAACTCGGAGTTCATAACAGAGCGAATCTTTCTGAACCAAAGGCGGCGAAGGCAGCGTCACATCGGTTGGTTTTTGACCCGACTTTGCCCACGCCCGAAGCGACTCAAAAGCCGTAGCCGTTTGCTCGCTCGTGAAATTGCAATGCCCTTGACCATCGGTGAAAAAGGCTTTTAGATTTTTCTCTTTGCCTTTTTCATGCACCAAATTATCGTAATTGACGATGCCATACTGAGGGGCTATCAATTGGTCATAAGTGGTGTGCATCATCAGCAACGGTTTGTCAATAATACCCGTGCGGTCGTAGGTCGTGAGGCGTTGATTGGAAGCCGTGGCAGTTACCCGTTCCACCTTCTGATTGAGTTCAAAATCGTTGAGATAACCCGTGTAAAAAGTGTTGGTATTGTCAAACGGATTACCATTTGATTGGGCAGCAAGGTCTCTCAAAACGCCATCCATGAAGGTCAAACAAAACGGTAAATCTTGTAATTTTATGCTTTGGTGTTTGGTAAAAACATCCAATAAATGGTCTTTATATTTGATTTTTCCTACAATTTCGTAGGCTTTTGCCATTTTTTCGTTAAAATTACCTGTAAATACTGAGGGGGCCTTGCCACTCATCACATCCGCCACTTTGGGCAACAAATCGGGAAATAGGGCATTGAAAACCACGTAAGCATCGAAGGCTACTTTGTTCTGAATGTAAGGGCGACTTGATAGCGGACAAAGTGCCAAACCACCATTATATACGGCTGGAAATTTCTCAATGGAAGCCACCGTCACGCCGCCGCCCATCGAATGTCCCGTGATAAAAGTCGAGTCCGTTTTGCCATATTTTTTGACAAAAAACTTGCGTAACGCTTCCGTATCATCCACACCTTCGGGCAAAGCCCAACCCGTGCGACTGTACGTGGAGCGAGCCGTTGCAAAGCCTTTTGCATTAAAACTTTCCAACAGAGGATTCGGATACATGACCGTATGAGGCGTATTCGGTTGCTCGTATCCATGCGCATACATGACGAGTTTTTTATTCCAATTGGCTGGAATTTGAATTTCGTACAAAGCTCCATTGAGGATGCCAGTATCCCGTTTTGCGGTTTGACTGAAAAGTGTGTTTCCACAAAAAATGAGGGTAAATAAGATAAAGAAAAGGTGCAGTTTATTCTTCATTTTGCTTGTTGTTTTTAAATTTTTTAAAAGAGTGTAATACTAAAAAAAATATTTTAAAAAACCACTTTATGCCAAACAGAAAGCGGTTTACGAGTATTGCATACCTGTCTGCCGACAAAGGCATATTAGATAATTTTTTTTAGACCTTTTAGGAAAAACGAAGAGGTAAAGGGGTGCGTTGGTTTGGCGTTTCGGATAAAGTGGACGGTTTTAGGTTTGTGCTTTGTCGTAGCGTTGGTTATAAGCAAAAATTAAACGCAAATACCTAAAAATATGGTGCGTTTCGCTCCATCAAGCCGAAGGCATGACTGAGGGGTCCCCTTTTGCCAAATTTTAAGAGATAGGCTATGAAAAAGCACGGACCAAAATACCTCTTCGTTTTTCTTAAAAGGTCTAAAAAAAAAAATCCAATATGCCTTATGGCGTGCTACGCAATGTAGCGGCGGATTTATCCGCCGAAGTGTCATAATTAATTGATTATCAACGATTTATGCTCGTCGGCGGATAAATCCGACCTGTGCGATTAAAAACATCTATCATCTTGAAACCACCGATTTTAATCGGTGGGTAAAGAATTACCACGAAACACATCTAACT
>JAYTMW010000429.1:0-11733 GCA_043728105.1 Saprospiraceae bacterium
ATCTTGGTGTTTGCTCCGTAGATTGCATCTACGGTTATTCACATTCAATCCTTTCAGGATTGCTAAAAAATACGCTTTTATTTAATTCTTATTCCTTAAATTTAGTTGCCATAATTAAATGCCAACATTTGTTTAGCAAGTTGTTCGGCAGCCTTATCAAGTGCATCAGCACTACCAACAGTTCCACGTACATAGCCTGAACAAACGGGTGTGATAAACAAATTTGCAGAAGATGTTTCATCAATTTGAGGTTCTGCCTTTAAGCGTGATGATTCTGTTTCATCTACTAAACTTGCGCGAATGGCATAAGCAACTTGATTGGCATTGTCACTAATAGCCACAGCAAGTGTTTCCATCAAGCTAAAAGTACGCGCTTGATTGCTCGTAATACGCCAATTAAGCAAGGCATAAGCAAGAGCAGGGATTATTTTCTCTCTTTCATCTTTTGGACAAATCAGACAATTCCCAAAGACATTTTTACCATGTACCCAACCTTTGTCAAGTAGTTTTTGCTCCATTTCGGGAAAAAGCTCTGGTTCAAGTTTATTTGTCGAAACCGTAAAGAGTGTACGTAAATCAATGGCAATGTCATAAACAAACAAGCCAGATGCGCGGGTTTGTTCTTGAATAAATTTACGTTTACCCAAATTTCGCTTATTCGATGTGAGCCAGTCCGTCAAATCTTCATCACTCACTTCTTCTTGTTTATTACTCCCTTCTCGCCAAAAAACTTTGACTTCAGAAGTTGCATTATTACTTCGGTCAAATGTCATATTTTCTTTTTCAGACTCTACACCACCAAGTAGGGGATGCAAGGGACGCATTGCCGAAATAGACAATGGGCTGCGACGTTTGACAGCAAATGTATCAGACTCTGCCAGCATGTAACCTCCAATTAATTGGTCAACAAACGAAGGGTCACAACTGATGTAAGCAATGCCTTCTTTTGGAGTTGCTTTTGACTTTCCTTTACTTTTGTCATAATCCAAATACCAACTGAATGTCGTTGGTGCAAATGGTACATCTAAACGTCCAGTCAAATCTTCAAGAATTGAACGTTTGACCTGTTGCCCACTTGAATACGCCATTTTGCGTCCAAATTGAGCATCATAATAAAATTTTTGACCGTCATTTACTGCAAAAACAGTGTGTTCTACATGGCGCAAAGCGCGGAGATAAATAAATGGATTTTGCATGATATTTTTTATTTTAGAAAATTCAGAAAAAGAATTTAAAGATGAATTAAGACACCGCTTTTTGAGCGATTATTTTTTTGTAAGTATGCTCAAAGCGTATAAGTGTAACGAATAGAGGAAAATTATCATTAGGCATTGTCAAAACCTCTTGCATTACTTCTCGCAATGTTTCAGCGTTTGTATCGTCTTTATCTAATACTTCACGCAGTTTATCAATGAATTCGCGCGTATTTTTTGCATTGCGGATATTCTCAGAAAGACTACTGAGTTTTGCAGTCCGAGTCTCTTTACCTTCAATTGCCAATAAGCTATCGGCAGTTTTTGAAGCTAAGACAAGCAGTTCTTTTTTGTTGAGCATGGCTATTATCCAAAGTTTATAGAGATTGAAATAAAAAAATGATTCATCAGTTGACAATTTATAGTCTTTGTTTTTACCGTTGAGTTGAGGGAAATAATCTCGTAACTTACTTGGTTCAATAGCTTTCAAACCAATTACGCCACTTGAACGACAAGCGGCTCTGAAAGTCAAAAGTGGTTCATAGAGTTTCTCAATTTGCTTACGACCCAATGTGTCATTTTTAGCAAAAAGAAGGTCTTGCCATTCCCAAAAACGGGTAATTTCTGGTAACTGCAAATTGATAAACCCAATAGTGGTATTCATTTGTCCCAAAGCATAGCTATAAGTTGTTAGTGATACTGAGGGGTAGCGTTGACTAAGTTTAAAAATAAGTTGAACCCATGACACACCTTTTAACACCAATTCATTACCCGACACACCTTTTTCTGGTCGTGGTGGGTCAAAATTCTCATCTCTTTCCCCTAACTGATATTTAAGCCAATGCCCATTCCAATACTCTATTTGCCGTCCTTTTACTGAGGGGGTCTGTTGTAAGAATTTCCTATACATTGCCCAGCCTTGAAAAATATCCCAAAGCAAATCTTCTCGCTCAAAAAGCAAATAAAGCCCACCTTCAATACCTACTGCTAAGGCTTCGCCAATCCATGAAGCATATACATCTTCAGAGTCAATTGAATTAGGCAGATTTGTTAATTGTCCAGACGTAACTTCTTTAAAACCTTTGGCAGCGTAACCAACCATTGTTGAACTATTTGCTTCATCTTCTTTGACTGCTTTATGAAAAAGTGCTAATTTTTCATCGCTACTTTTTGACGAAAGTGAAGCGTTTGAGAATTTTGAGTTATGAACAAACATCAAATCTTTATCGCTCTTGAAAAAAAGAATAAATAACACTTCATCAAAAAATTGATGTGCTGTATATTGCTTCTTTTCCCGCTCATTGTAGAGTCGGAGGAATTTTTTACCAATAAAACTTGTGTACATATTTCAATGCGTTTTATAAAAAATTATCGTGTTCAACGAGTTTCAAACCATAGATTAAATGGTCTGCTTCGGATTGCGGAATAACAAAAGGATATGAGCCAACTTTTAATTGTTCATAATCTTTAATCTTCCATTTAATTGATTGCCAAGGAATTGGAATATCCAGCATAATACGGCTTTCCCAATTTCCATTTTCATATTCGTCTTTATCTCCGTAAAGTATGCAAGTAGCAGATTCAATTTCTAAAATATCAATCAAAACAGATTTTGGGCGATGTGTTAATTCTTTGAATTTGTAAGCACCGTCAAAATAATTCAGATGTATGTCAATTTCTCTTGTATCTACTGAGGGGTACACAGCATTAATTTTAGCTTGTATCTCACGCTCTTTCAGTAAAGCTCCGTCTGGTAATTGACTGTAAGTAGCATCAAGTTCTTCTTTTTTGTAAGGCAAAGTTCTTTCTGTTGGTGCTAAAACATGAACAGGTTTATGTTTGCCAATTGTATCATCGTCTCTCACACGATTGACACGCCCAAAGCGTTGTACAAGACTATCAAGTGGCGCACATTGTGTAATCATCCTATCAAAACTAATATCTAAACTTACCTCTACAACTTGAGTCGAAACGACTATGCAAGGCGAATACTCTTTTTTATCTCGGTCATTATAATCTTCTTTCAATTGTCTTTCTAAATCAGCGCGGTCTTTGCGTCGGAAACGACTATGAATAAGCATTTGCTTGACTTCTGGAAATACTAACTGACATTGTTCAAAAGCAGCTTGTGCTTCTTTTACAGTATTGAAAATCAATAAAACACGTTCTTTATTACCTATTGCTTTCTCTAAAATTTCACCTACTCTAATAGTATCATTAGGTTCTTTATGAACGATATGGCGGTCAAAACTGTCTAACATCGTATCATCTAAACTCACTTCATAAGTTTGTTCTTTACCACCTAAAATCTCCAAAAGTTTATTGTACAAGTCCGTAGGCATTGTTGCTGTTCCAATATGAACCCGACAATTGAGACGAAGTAAGGCTTTCACAATCTCTAAAACCATTGCTCTTGATGTTTCTGTGTATGTATGAATTTCATCTAAAATCACATCCGAATTCCATAAATCGAGCATTACTGCCTCATAATTTGACGTACCAAAAATGACCGAAGCAATTTGATGTGGCGTTAGTATTTTAACAGACGAACCAATCAATGTTTGCAATGTTTGTTCTTCTTTTTTACCACGTACTTGCAAACGCGCTGTCGAATGTTGTAAACGAATATCTTTATTGGGTACACGTTTTTTCATACGTTCATACATGGCATTTATACTTGCTTGAAATGGTAATGTATAAAAAACACGTCCACGACAACGGCGTACTAAAAAATCTGTTTTTCCCGCACCAGTTGGCGCAACAACAAGCGTATGTAAACGTGCATCATTAGTAGGAATAACAGAAAGCGGGTATAAATGCGGCTTTGTTTTCCATTTAGCTGAATGAAAATCTGATAAATCGGGTTCCTCAAAAATCCAATTAAGCATCTCCTCAGTTCGTTCATTAAAAGCAGATGCAAAATGATCGCTTCCCCTTAGTAATCCTTTCCATTTTGACCAACCGCGTGGCTTTTTTTGACAATATTTCACAGAATAGTTTAATGCAGCTTCTGCTTCTTTATAGTCAATAGGTCGTATGGAAATGTCAAATTCAGCCGCAACAGCTAAAGCTAAGGGCGACCACACTTCCCAATCTTTCAAGTGAAATTCAATAAAATCATCTTCTTTATCCAATAAATCTAAAATACCTCTTCCAGTCGGGTCTTCTTTGATAGATTTATGATGTGCTACAACCATATCAATCAAAATATCCCATTCAGATTTTGGGAAAAGTGGTAAAAAACCAAGTGATGATAATTCATGTCTATGAGGCTTATCACCAATAACTTTTTCAGAAAAACTCTTATCTTTAGGTTCTTTAAGTTTAGCTTGAAAATGTGGATGTGCCTTACCTAAATCGTGAAGAATTGCGCCACGTCTTGCTATATCATAATCAAATTCTAATGCGCCATTGAATTTTTTTGAAATATGCTCAACAGCTTTAAGCACATAATTTGTGTGTTGACTCAACGTCAATCCTCCATTATCCTCGCTTTTAGCTAATATTTTTGATGTATCTATCATTTTTCACGAATTGGGTTTGAACCATAAATTTTCAACTCTCCAAACATTTCTGAACCACCATCAAACCTGTTGTGACCAACCTTAAAACCAGTAGCAACATCAGAAAAATGTAATTCAAAACCTTGAATCTCATCAAAATCGGCTTCATTTATCTCAAAACAGGATTCAGGCATTAAAATATCTTCGTTACGGCAAAGACAAATTGATTGTGTAAAAGCGCGTTGTGCATACCCCTCAGTATTGAAAGCCAAATACAAGTTTGGTTCAAGTAAAATGCCTCGTGTCAAAACACCCATGTTTGCCGCTTTATAATAAATGCGTTCAAGTGCATCTTTCTTCTTTTCGGCTTGAAAGCCTCCTTTCGCCCAAGTTTTTTCCTTTTGCATCGTAACACTAGCATAGTTCAAACGATGACGCACAATGTTTTGAATTACACAGACTTGTTCAAGTAGCTCAGGAAATAGCTTTTTCTCAATTCCTTCAACAATAGAAGGAGTTAGAAACTGTTGGCTATAAGTTTCCACATCTCGTACAGCAGTCCAAGGCTTTATAAATCCAAATGGTCCTGTATATTTTACAACAAAAAGCATAATTTTGAATTTTTAAATGAAATTAAATTAATGACCCAAAGCCAATCCCAGTCGAGTTACCAATTCCTACGTTCCACGCAAAGGCTATTTGTTCTGGTGAACCTTCTATGATGATAGGGCAGTAATTCGCTTTATTTTTAATTTTTCCATAAGTACAAAGTATTGTTTTGGCTTTCGCATAATTTCGGTCAAACTGAATAGAAATACCTTTACTATCTAAACCTGCTTTATCAAGTTTATGCTTTAAAGTTTGAGTCATCAAACTGTCAGCCTCAACATCATTAAAAGTGAAGTGTTTTTCCCTTTCTTCAATGGTTCGTTTAATAAAAATTGGACTTGCTAAAGTAAACCGTTGAGTACGTCCAAAGTCGGGAGTATCATCTACTGTTAATTCAGTGACTTTCATTCCAAAAGCTATTTCAGCATCATTTCTAACACCGTTTATAACTTTCTTAATAAAATTAATGTCATAAGAACTGATGAACCACTCAGCACCGTATGGAAAATCAAGACCTTTGTTTGTTCCTTTACCACCACTTAACCATGATAAAGAATACATTGAAAGCGCATCATGTTCGCTGTTTTCCCCTAGCCATTTATGCAGTGCGCCAACAAGAAAACGTTGATAGTCAAATCTGACTAATTCTTTATTTCTAGATAGTTTTATATATAATCTCATTTTTCAACTTTTTTCAAATCTAATAAAATGCTCTTCACTATTTTTAATTTTTTAAACATTCAACGCTTCTTTTTTTTGATGTTACAAAGGTGAAACAACAGCTAGGGCAACATACACCCCTCCCCTATTTTTATTTTAATACCCTTGCCATGCCCCCAACTCCTTCAATTTCTTCCTAATCTCCGCTGCGGTACAATTAAAGCGTTCTTTGAGTGCTTTCGTCTCCATATTCAATGTGAGATAGCAGCGTTCTAGCTCCATTGCTTGGTTATCTGTCCATTTTTTTTCTTTTTTTGTCGTCATAATCTGCTTTTTTATTGATGCCGCAAAAGTGCGTCATTAGGTAGGTCAGCATACACCACACCCCCTCCGTATTTTGAAAAAATATTTTTGGAAATCTAAATGATTTACCTGTATCTTTGCACTATCTGAATTTTTGTTAAAAAATTCAGATCGACTACGTGTCTATCTCCTAAAAAAGATGCGATGCGAGTCGGTCACCATGGAAAGGAGGCTCTGGGCGCAAGCTTAACCTCCTTTATTATTTCCCTCCAAAAACTGCGCTCTAAACGATTCATTAAGTATCTCTGCTCTGCTAAATATTCTCAAAACGGCGTTTTGAAATAAAATACCGATATGTTCTATCAATTCTTTTTCATCAAATTTAACCGCGTTGTAAATTCCCTTTGTAACATCATTGGAGTTGTAGGCTTGATTGATAAAAATCAAGACATTTGGTGCTTGGTATTTGCCACGTGCAATATTCCTTTGTACAGAATGACTCATGTTAATCGTTTTTGCAATCGTTTTAAATTCCCATAATTCGCCATCAACTGTTGCATCTGCCGAAACAACATTTTGCAGATTTTCAAGCAAAACAATACCGTAACCATGCTGTGTAAGTAACAATGCAACCTTTTTATTGCCTTCCAATTCGTATTTTCCATGCTTTTTATGCGCCACGACGAAACCACCCGTTTCCGCATCAAAAAAGATTTTAGTGTATTGGCTTTCATCATAAGCGTCAAATAGAGCGTAATTTGTATGCATACCTTGTAATTGAAAAATTTAAAAATCTATTTTGCTTTTAATTTTTTTCGGAACATAGCCACAAAGAAAAACAAAATATTTTACCAAACAAATAAGTGCAATGTTTTTTAAACAAACTGTATTGACAATATCGTAAATTAAGGCCGAATATCCGCCTATATATTTGTACCCAAGTAGGCTCTAATCAAGCTCCATTAATTAGAGGCTAGAAGATAGTCACGACCACCGAGGGGTTAAACGCAAGTTTGACCCTTCGGTGCGTTTAAGATACCCCTCAGTATTTTTGCCTAAAATTTCTTTTCCAACAACTTCCGCGCTTCCGCTTCGACGTGTTCGATGAGTGATTCAGGTTCATAAATCGCTTCGATGTTCTGATAATTGCCCATAATAAAGTTGCTCAACCCGTAGAAACGATGGTTCACTTTGCATTGAAAATCATAGGTGTCGGGCGATTCACTTGTTGGTTTGAGAAACGTTCTAGCCGTCGGATATTGCTCTAAAAGCTGATTGTACGCGCCAACTCTAATGCGGAGATGCACAGGAGTTTGTTTGTTGTCATGAATCCGAAAACAATCCGTTGACTGCAAATGATGACTGTCCGCGTTGGTCCAATCATCTTGCGTGATGTCGAGTTTAGAAATACGCGAAATGCGAAAATGGCGGATGCCTTTTTGCTCTAAATCGTAGGCATGAACGATGTCATCTTCCGCACTGACACTAAATGCCTCGACGGTTCGGTGACGCACAGTGCTACTATTTGTGGAGTGGTAGTCTTTGAGAATGACGACTTTCTTCTCTTGAATCGCTTTTTCCAACAAATCCATTTTGGTCAGAAAGTTTTTGTCAAAAACATTGTTCAGCTTAGAGACATCATAAACGCGGCTCAATTTCTTTTTGAGTTTTTCAACTGCCTTATCGGTTGTGCCTAATTGTTGTAAAGCCGCCGTCAAGATGTCTTCTTCTTTTTTACTAAACACCAACAGCTCCCTTAGATTGTCGTACTTTTTTTCGGCACTCAATCCATAGCGGTAGTGTTTGTCAAAAGCGAGATTAAACCCTGCCGATTTGAAGGCTTCAAAGTCTTTTTTAATGGTAGATTCATCTACTTCATATTTTTCTGCCAACCGTTTTCGGGTGTAGATAAAAGGGCTTTGCACGACCGCAAATAGGATTTTGAGCGAGCGCGTTCGGCCTGTGTATTCTTTTTCGTTCAACATAGGTGTCCTGTTTTAAAGTTTTAGAAAAATGGTTGTCGGATTCTTCCGCAATGATAAACCAAATAAAAAAAACAATTTTGTTCCAAACAGTCAGACCGATTGCTTAACCAGTTTTGACGCCTAGTTGACTTGTTTCAACGAATGGTTGATTTTTAAAAACGAATGGTTGATTTTTAAAAACGAATGGTTGATTTTTAAAAACGGAATCATCGGTTATTTATCGCATTGCGGCGTAGCTGCACAATCTCGGTAATGTAACGCCCGAATACACGATTTCAAATGCGGTGTAACCGCACAACAAGCGGTTTCGCGGTTATACCGCGTGAAAAAATGGTGCGTTATTAAATATTACCAAGATTTTGCAGCTACGCCGCAATGCGATAAATAACCGATGATTCCGTTTAAAAATATAAAAAATATGAATCATCCCCAATTTTCGTTGTTAGAAAATTGGGGATGATTCATGTTTCGGGATTTTATACAGAGGGGTCTATTTTTTCTCCATCATTTCTCTTTTAACCATTGATTAGACCGCAAAAAAGGGTGTTCTATTTCAGCAGCTCGCAAAAACCAAAACCACTCGAATTTTTGCCGCCAAATCCTGCATTATAGCCCAGCATTTGCCATTCTAGGGGCGCAGTCAATTCAAAATCAAACGTGTAGCCGATTGTTTGTATCGGTTTTGCGAGGTGTCTTTTATAGGTCAACAAACCTTTCATGCGTGGCTCGCTGAGCAATTTAAAGCCCAATACTGAGGGGGTCGGCGATGAACCAAAGGCGGCTTTGGTTTTATACTCCAAGTTATTGAACAGCAATTGTTCAAACGTGCTGTCTAACGGGGAACGGAATTGTGGGTATTTGTCGTTTTCGCTTTGCTCGGTCAGACAAATCGGCGTCAATGCGCGATATCGCATTGTTTCCTCAAAGTTTGGTAAGGTCTGCATTTCGACACCTTCAACGGTGCAATCTATCCGTCCTTCGGGGGTCATAATGCCCAATGTTTGGTTTTTAAATAGACCCGAAATAAAGGCTTCAACGCCTTCATCCACGCAAAATGACACGTACCAAGTTAGCGTATTGCCTTGGTATTTAATTGTTTTGGCGGCTTTATCTATAAAAAACGGCAGACCGCGCAGTTCACTAAACGTGAACAGTTTGAAATTGCGGCCCGACACTTCGTAGCCGCGCTCGTGTAGCCAATGTGAAAATCGTGGGTCGGCGCGTTCCAAGACTTTGTAAATGAGGGCTTGCAGGGCGTAGGCATAATTGAGTGACAAAACCGCATTCGGTTTGTGGTGTAGCGTGAGTTTTAAGCGCATAATTAAGTGATTTTTTGAAATGTTTAAATTTTAAGTAAAATGTACGCAAATTTTGAGTGAATTTTGAGTGAATTTTGAGTGAATTTTGCGGATATTTTACTTATGCTCTTTTATCTTTTTTTGGAGCAATTCTATCTTAGGCCCATAAGCGGCGAATATTCCTGAAAATGCGTCTTTATTTTGTTCCACGATGGCCAACATTACCAACTCGCGCAAGGCTTTGTCTTGGCGGTAATCTTCGTGTTCCAACGGGCGATTGAGTAGGACACTTGTCCGCTTCACAATGCTTTTTGTTGCTTCATTCTCCGACAAACTCAAAATGGCCCGTTCTCTAACATCGGGATTGTCGGTAACTAATGCTCGAATTTTATCGCGCATTTTCGCCCCTTCTTCCATTTCCAAGTCGTTCAACTCCCTTATCCATTTTTGGGCTTCTTGCTGCTTTATTTCCTCTTGCTGCTTTTTTTTGTCGCGTTGCTCCTTTTGGTCTGTGTAACCATTTTTCAAGGCTTGTACAAAAAACCCAGAGGCGTTTGTCTTTATCGTGTTGTTCATTTTGGCCCGTTGTGTCACCCGCATTGCTTGCCCAATTTGGTCTTCTGTGTATTGTTTGACCAAATCGGCAAAAACCATGGGCGTTACGCCCAAATTTTCGACAACTTTGGCGTAATACAAACCAAACAATCGGTCTGCTTCGGTCTGTGGAAACTCCACGACTTCAGGTTTTACGGGTACTTCCTTTTTCTCGGCCACATACTGAGGGGGGGTATCAAACAGGGTGCGCTGCTTGGGTTTTGGTTTTTCTTCCCGCAATTTACTTACCTCTTCGTCGGCTTTTTTGTGGAAATGAAAATACAAACCCACCACTCTCCTACCCTCTTTAACTTTTTCGACTTCTCGAATCGTCAAGTCGGTGTGCTTGTTGATTTCTTTTACTGAGGGGGTAATTATTTTCTGAAAAAACAGCCCAAAAAGGGCGTATTCTTTCTCCAATTCCATCATTTGCTTCAGTTCTTCAAAAGTCAAATAGCGGCTACCGATACTTTCATATTGCTTTAATAGCTCATAAATTCGGATGCTGTAAACCCCCAATTGTGTTATATTCTGAAAATCGTAGGTCGTAAAACTCTTTTGCAGTTGGAGCAGAAAGGGCTTCATTTCCTGTTCAATCGTCAAGTCAATGTATTCCTGAGTGTCCTCTCTCCCACCCTTTTCTTGGACAGAATAGTCAATTTTTCGCAAAATATGGTATTGCACTTCACGGCGTTTGCCGTTGTTTTCATAGCGAACATAAAAACTTTTACTCATTAGTTTTTTCGCGCCCTCCCGCAGCAGGTCGTAAGAACGATGGCTTTTTAGCCCAAACATGGTCGCAACGTCCTTGTAGGTGATGCGATAGACGCTAAAATCGTCGTCGTCTTTACGCACTTTGGCGAGTACGGACAAGAAAAAGCGGGTTTCCCATAAATCAAATTTATAGCGTGCCTCAATCAAATCATTTGACTTTCGGACGAGTACCATGCCTGTATTTTTTTTCGTTTTGCTGCTTTTTGCCATCTCGGATTTGCAATTTTAGATGTACGTCAATGCCCTTCTAACTATATCAAAAATGGGACGTTTTCGTTAATGGCCCACTTCAAAGAACAATGTAAACCCAATTCGAGCATTTGAACGCCTAAAAAGGCTAGTTCTCCGTCCCATTTTTGATATAGTTCCCCACATTAGATATAATTCGTCCCACGTTGGATATAATTCGTCCCATTTTTGATATAATTCATCCCACATTGTATATAATTCGTCCCATTTTTGATATAATTGGGCGCACAATCAATTGATTATCAATTAGTTATAAGCCTATAAAAGAACAAAAAGAGAAATAAAAGAAGTAAACAACAACAAAAGGGGCTTTTTTTGTTGTTGTTGCTATTTTTTTATAATATCAAATTTAACCAACACTTTAAAATTCTAAATAGAATTGAGCGTCTCGGAGCAATTTTCAATAAAAAAATTCACTTTTTTTTAAAAAACCTAAGTGACAAAAAAGAGAATGAGTAAATTTTAAGTACTGATGTTACGCAAACCTAACTCCGATAGAGTCGAGGGTTGATAAGTTATATTCTGAATGCGGCGTAGCTGCAAAATCTCGGTAATGCTCAACTCA
>JAYTMW010000430.1:0-1812 GCA_043728105.1 Saprospiraceae bacterium
TTTTTGCCTAACCGTATTAATAACATGCTGAAAGAAATAGATAAGTAAATCAATTTACAACATTAGTTACCAATAAAACTCATCAAAGATTAATTAAAGGGGAATAATATGACACATTTAGCTACTGTAAAATCATTTGTTGATTACAAAAATCTTACCGATGGACCTTTATCTAAATTAAGGCCTGATTTATCGTTAAAAAATAGAGATTGGCATGTACTGGCAGAAGGCGATTCATGGTTTAGTTTTAATAGTAAAAATTTGAATAGCAACCTGCTTAGTGTGCTTGAATTCAAAAAATCTACAGCCATTTGCAACTTATCTTTCCCTGGTGACAATGTTGACCAAATGATGAATGACAGCAAGAAAGGGTTATTTAATTCTGGCAGAGTAAAAACATTTAAAAAAGCGGTGAAATACAGAAAATGGGATTTATTTTTGCTTAGTGCTGGCGGCAATGATCTAATAGATGCCTTTGATGGTGGTTATTATATTAGTGATAAAACAAAAGTAAAAATAATAAAAAGCGATAAAAAAGGTAATGATTATTTAGATTACATTGATACGCTAGCGTTAGAACAAGCACTAGCGCATATTAAAAAATGTTATCAAGCAATGATTGATATTTTTCGATCCAGCAAAGAAAACAAAGATACCAAAATAATCTCACACACCTACGATTATTTTACAATCAGAAATATTAAAGACAAAAAAGACAAATCCAAAAGGCAAAAAGCGCTAGAAGACCACGCCATACCAAGAATTTATTGGAAGCAAATTGTCACGCATATGAACCAAGCACTTAGTGATGCTTTGTTTTCATTTCACGATCCCGCTAAAAATATTTATATCGTTCGCACCTTAGATACCCTTACGCCTGCAGACGAGCAAGAGATAGGTAATACTAGGCATTGGCGTAACGAAATTCATCCCAATAATGATGGCTATACAAAGCTGGCGCACGATAGGATCAATGCACACCTAGTTCCATAGTTTTAGTTTTAAGTAAAATGTTTGAATTGCGGCATGATTAGTTAGGCCTTAGTTGCTATTTTAACTTATAAAAAATGAAGAAAAAATTTTATGAAAATCAATATCCCAGCTTTGTGTGTATCAATTATTGCAGTCGTTTTCACTTGGCTTGTTCCAGCCGATACTGTTTTTGCCCAAGGCTGTGAACCAAATGCTGAACTGTTAAAATCCTTTGATGAAGCAATTCAACTCGACATTAGATTAAATGGTCTTCCGCCTGGAATAGGCCCAGAACGCCCAAAACAAGACCTTCTATACAAACTAGATCGCGGGATGAACCTAAGGGATGATAAATCCGAAAGAATATACGTAAAAATCAGTACTTGGTATGACGGTTTTGTATTACAAACAGATCCAAAACTAATTGCTTCGTGGAAATCAGAGTTGGCAAGAGATAAACTGGTACTTGAAAAATTACTTTGTATGGAAAACCGCCCACCAGATCCTTCGCTTTACCGATCCGACTTCGGCTATAAAAATTTTGGTAAAGAACTTAAATCAGCTAACGATTCCCCACCCCCCCCCAAAAAACAAACTGCCGCAGAACGAAAAGCCCAGCAAACACAGCAGAAGGCGGAAGATTTAAGTACGCAAGCGCAACAGGGTGCTTTAGAAAATCAAGCAAAAGCAGATGCTGCGCGTCAAGGTAAACGTAAAAAACATGATCCTGCTGCTGAAGCGCATCATTGCATTAAAGTCAATACAGGTGGTTCTACTGGTTCAATGGTTAATACCTGTAATTTTAAAATATCGTATGTTGATTGTCGCTACAATAATACC
>JAYTMW010000431.1:0-3636 GCA_043728105.1 Saprospiraceae bacterium
GACAACAGCCATCGGGTATTGCCCAATTCAGATGCGATGGTCTTTTTTATGGAGGTGT
Source organism: Saprospiraceae bacterium (assembly GCA_043728105.1). Classification (GTDB taxonomy): domain Bacteria; phylum Bacteroidota; class Bacteroidia; order Chitinophagales; family Saprospiraceae; genus JAAFJT01. The sequence continues at coordinate 59 of JAYTMW010000431.1, forward strand.
TACCCATGCTCCCAAAAGGCGTGATTGTGCATATACACGACATTTATTTGCCTTATGATTACCCACAATTTATGTGTGACCGTTTTTATTCTGAACAATATCATTTGGCGGCGTTCATCATGGCAAATCCAAAACGCTATCGTACCATTATGCCCAATTATTTTTTGAGTGAAGACAAAGAATTGTCGGATATAATTGCGCCTATTTTTCAACATCCGAACTTGCAAGATGTGGAAAAACACGGTGGCTCTTTTTGGCTGCAAATTGGGGATTAGAAATAATAAGTAACGAGTTAATAATTAATAGGTCATTTTTTTGCAACACATACGAGGCACATTGGACACATAGAAATTATGTAAAATACTGATTATCAAGGACTTATATATAATTTCTATGTGTTCTATGTACCTATGTGTTGAAAAAAAAGAATACTTTATTTTTACTTGTTACCAATCTATTTTTATGAAGACCCAGAATGATGGAAATACTGAGGGGGTATCTCGATTTGCTCGATGATACCCCCCTCTTATATAAAAATTATTTTCTACGTATAATGATTTGTTCTTAATTAGTTCGTTAAAATTAGTTTGGAATATTAATTTACGTAAAATATTGATAATCAATACTTTATGCGGTCTCAATACTCAATACTAATTACGCAACACTACTTAATTACCAAAAGTATAACGCAAACCCAACTGCATCTGCCAACGACTCGCTAAACTGAAATCGTTGAAGAAGGTTGATTTTTGTCCGATGTCAAAAGTATAAGTCGGTACGCCCTTATCTACATTGACCGCAAGGGGTTGATTCAAGCCCGTTTGTGACGCAAATTGACGTACGCCCCAAGAGCTACTAATCAAATTGCCCGCATTCAAAACATCCAAAGTAATTTGGATAGACTGCTTGTTTGGTAAGGCAAATTCTTGACCGATACGCACGTCAAAACGGCTATACCACGGACTTAAAGCCGCATACTTTTCAGTATATTTACCACGAATACTACTCAAATATTCATCTTGCCCAATATACTGTTTTAAAGCACCTCGTTGACCAGCTGCTTCTGCTGCATTTCCCGAAAATACCATTTGATCAATCTGTCCATCCGAAGGCACGTACATCAAGTCATTTAACCCCGAACCATCGCCGTTAAGGTCGCCCGAATACGTATAACTGTAACGTCCACCTTTGGCGTATTCAGAGAAAATGCTGACAAGTGTTGCCATTTTACCTTCATTATACACAAATTTCTTACTAAAAACACCAATAATGCGGTGTAAGTTGCCAAAAAGAGACGGAGCCAACTCAGCTGTGTTTGTGCCACGAATGTTGGCAGGATTGCGGTCATAAGCATCCGAAGAAATCTCAGCATCAATAGAAGCGGCATCTTGAGCATCTAAATAGTTGTAACCAAATTTCAAATAAGTACCATTTGCCCACGTTTTTTCCAACTGAACAGCCATGTTAAATGAGTTACCCAAGTCAGTATTTGTGAATACATAAGCAGTATTGGGGCCTTTATCAGTCGCACCATAAATAGGGCGATTATCTACTCCTACTAATTTTGACGTTGGTTTTTTCAAGCCATAATTACGCACCATCATACCGTTGATATCTTTGGTATAAATCATGTCAACGGAAGCAATCCAGTTTGATTCTGTTTTGAAATCATAACCAATATTTGTGCGCCAAACTTGTGGAAATTTGAAATCAGGGGCCGTAACATTGTAGAAGAACGAGTTAGGATTTGCCACTTGATTGCCAATCCAAACGAAAGGGAAACGACCCGTGAACAAACCCGTTCCACCCCTCAGTACATGACTTCTATCGCCCTTCACATCGTAGTTGAAACCCACTCGTGGCGAGAACAAAGGTGTTGATTTAGGAAAAACAAGTGAATTTAAATTGACGGGATTTGCATCCGCATCGTAGTATTGAATTTTGTCATCGTAGCAACAATTGCGCTTGATGCTTTCCGCCATTTTATCGGGCGTATCAAAATAGAGAGGTGCATCTATGCGCACACCTGCCGTGATGGTCAATTTTTTATTCACCGCAAATTCATCTTGGGCATAAATAGCCACTTGACCCAGAGTTGTTTGCGCCAAAGCCCAACCACCAAACACGCCAGGTGCTTTTTGATTGTCTTCATAAGCCTTTCTTGCGCCCGCAACTTCACCATCCAAATCACCTCTATTGACTACTTTTACGAAAGAATCCATTGGTATGTCGGGGAAGAAAACCCGTGCGCCATAGCCCGTCAAATTGAATGAATTATCGAATGAAAACTTCTCTAAACTTGCACCTACTGTAACAGTATGTTTACCCAAATAAAGGTTTAAATTATCATTAAATTGTAGTACAGATTGATTCAATTTATTTGAAATCGAGAACGGCTCATGCCCCGCTACGATGTAACGAGAGCCATTTTTGCCAATGTTGATAACAGGAAAAGGCGTAGAAAAAGGGTCACGAGAATCCACGAAAGACGTATATCCCATTTGAACTTTATTGGATGCTTTGTTGCCAAAAGCCGATTTTAGCTCAATAATACCCGAATATATCTTGTTATTAATGCGATAGCCCGAATTTTGAAACTGCAACGTAATGGCATCAGGCCCACGGCGACCAATTGCCGAAGCGTTGGCGGGCTTATCTTTAAACGCATCCAACGTATTAAAAGTAACGGATAACTTGTTGTTGTCATTGATATTTAAATCAAATTTCAACAACGCCTTGTAGCTATTGGTGTTGTGTTTGTAATTTTCAAACAAACCAGATTCGTAACCAAATTTGCTTTTCAAAACATTGCTAACAGCCTCCAAATCAGATGCCAAAACACGGCTCACATTGGCACCCGCTTGACCACGATTGGCTAAGAAAAATGAGCCAAAATCACTCAATTTACTACTCTCATAATTCGCAAAAAAGAACAATTTATTCTTGATGATGGGGCCGCCGAGGCTTGCGCCAAATTGGGTTTGACTCAAATCTCCACGATTTACGTCCGTGCCATCTACTTTGCCACCAATCATGTCTTTATTACGAAAAAAGCCAAAAGCTGTACCTTTAAAAGTGTTCGTACCCGACTTCGTAACAGCATTTACACTGGCTCCCGTGAAGCCAGCTTGGGTCACGTCATAGGGCGCAATCGCTACGTTGATTTGCTCAAGAGCATCCAATGAAATGGGTTGCGCATCCGCTTGACCTCCTGGCGTGGACGCATCCAAACCAAACGGATTGTTGAAGATGGTACCATCTACTGAAAAGTTATTGAATTGGTCATTGCGTCCTGCAAATGAGCCGCCCTCCGCTGCCATCGGATTCAAACGAGTAAAATCCGCTTGCGAACGACTGATTGTAGGCAAAGCCGCCAATGTTTGCGCATTAATAGACGTTTCTGCGCCCGTGCGGTCAGCCCCCATGATGTCATTTCGAACCGCCGTTACCGTCACTGCATCCAATTGAGATGCCGCAGGAATCATTCTGAGCTTCAAAGTTGTCTTTTGATTCAAGTTCAAAGAGATGTCTTTTTGATCCAAATCTTTGTAGCCAACGTAAGTGACTTTGACCGAATA
>JAYTMW010000432.1:0-25388 GCA_043728105.1 Saprospiraceae bacterium
TCGGTGCGTACCACGCCAGATTCTGAATTGGATTATAGACACCTTGACGTGAACGATATTCATATTTATATCCATAACTTCATGAATTATAAAGATGAATTTTCGGGTATCGTGGACGGTATTCGTTTTAATGAAAAAAGCGGTTTTGTGTTGAATAAATTGATTGTCGGCGATGCAAAAGTAACACCAACTGAAACATCTTTATACGGTCTGCAAATTGAAACACCCAGTTCTTACGTCGGTGATACGTTGCGTTTTATTTATCCCGAAGGCTATCGTTCTTTCAAAGAATTTGAGAATAAAGTAACGCTCGATGCCCGCATTCATGGGAGTAAAGTGAAAATGGGCGACATTATGACTTTTGCGGTGGGTTTACAAAAAAATCCTTTCTTCATAAAAAATAAAGATGAATTAGCAAGTTTGGATTTAAATGCTTTCGGACGTATCAATTCGCTCAAATTACCGAAGTTTGACATCGAATTAGGTAAAGGATTTCACGCCGAAGGACGTTTTGAATCTAAGGATTTGACAAATAAAAATGAGACTTTTATCAATTTAGATTTAAAAAAATTAAATACTACGATTAAGGCATTGCGTGAGTTAGTACCCGATTTTAAACCTTCTCCTGACTTTGACCGCTTAGGAAATTTGAATTTTAATGGAAAATTCTTAGGTTTTTTCAACGATTTTACTGCAAATGGTCGCTTAGATACAGAAATTGGCTCAGCGGTAGTGAATATGAAATTAGAACCCACGAGTGCAAAAGCCATAACGACCACTTATAAAGGTAGGTTAGAATTAGAAAATTTCGATTTAGGCATTTTGACCAAAAACCCAGACCTCGGAAAAGTGACTATGAAGGGCGAAATACTGAGGGGCCGTGGTTTCAATAAAGACAATGTTGACATAAACCTTAATGCCGATGTAGATAACTTTACGTTTAAAAATTATACGTATCGCAATTTTAACCTCAATGGTGACCTCAACCGCAATCTTTTTAGTGGAAAATTTGAGAGCAAAGACCCTAATGCAAGTTTAATTTTTGATGGTACCGTGGATTTAGCAAATGCGACTTCGCCTTTGTTTAAATTTAAATCCGACATCAATAAACTGGATTTAAGAACCTTGAATTTGGTCAAAGATGATTATATGATTTCGGGCAAATTGAAACTTGACTTAGCTGGTGGTAGTCGCTTGTCAGATTTTATGGGTTCCATTGAGGGAAAAGACCTTATTATCACGAAAGATAGAACTCAAAATCATCGTATTGACTCCTTAAATGTGTCTGCCACGAAAGATGCAACAGGCCAAAAACATTTGAGCATCAACTCAGATATTCTCACTGCAAATATTGACGGCAACTTTAATGTGGAGCAAATACCCAACGCCATCATCAATCATTTTGCCAAAAACCACCCTCGATTGGCGGCTGATTTAGGATTAAAACCAACATTCGACCCCCTCAGTATTTTGCCTCCAGAGAGACAATTGTCAAGTATTCCGCTTGTTCAACCACACGTTTTTACGTATAAAATCAATATTAACAATACAAAAACGCTTACAAAACTTTTTGCCCCTAAGTTAGACACGCTTAAAAATATTGAAATTTTCGGAGATTTGGATGAAACCCAAAACGCCTTTACGTGGAACGTCAACACAAAAGAGACCATCCAATTTGACAACGTTAAAATTGTTGAATTTGGGTCAATTGGTCACTCAAAAGGCACTGATATTGATTGGGATTTGCAGACTTACAACGTAATGATTGATGGGAAACAAGATTTTAAAGATTTGACTTTCCAGAATCATGTAACAGGTGACACTGTCCAATTTGGTTTAACTTCTTTTAATTTTTCGCAAAATTTGAGGATGGATACCCTCGAATTGAACGCCGTTTTGATGCGTCAAGACAGTTTTTATAAATTGAGTTTTGGTACGGATGCTCTGTCTCGCATCAATGTTTTTGGCGATTATTGGAACGTTGATAAAAATAATTTTATTCTTTTTGGCAAAGATACTCTAAGTATCAGTGCCTTTGAACTACGCAATGAGAACCGCCAAATAACACTTCAAACGTGTTCAAATTCATGTTTAAGTGCGCAACTAAAAAACTTTGATGTCAGTTTTGTCAATCGTTTTATCAAAGACGACCGTTTCGTAATGAATGGTAAATATGATGTGAGTGTGGAATTTAAAGATGTTTTTAAACAAAAAGACTTCCGAGCCTCACTTGCTATTGATACTTTTTATGTGAAAGGCGAAAACAGAGGCTCTTTGCGGGTGAATGCAGAAGCTCGAGATTTCAAAAGCCCCATTTTTGCTGACATTATATTGCTAAAAGATACGCAACGGGTCAACATCAACGGCTATTATTACCCCACAGCATCGGGTATTTTTGCCGCCAATTCGATTGACGCTAAATTGAGTCTTCAAAAATATCCTTTCCGCACTTTACAACTTTTGATAGAAAATGGTGCATCGAATTTTCAAGGTTACGTAGAAGGTGGTGTGCATGTGAGCGGGCCCGTGAAAAAATTGAATTTTGACGGTGCTTTACGGGTTAACAATATAGCTGTCACGGTGGATTACCTGAAAACTCGTTTGTTTGTGAGAAATGAAACTGTCAAAATCACAAACTCAATGTTTGATGCTTCGGGTGCCTACATACATGATGCGCTGGGGCATCGGGCGAAAATCACGGGCGGTTTAACGCATGACCGCTTCCAAAATTTTGGTTTGAGAGTGAATGTAAAGGCTGATACTTTTTTAATGTTGAACACTCGAAGAGAGGATAATCCCCTTTATTATGGCTATGCCGTCGGTGCAGGTGATATTACTTTTGGGGGTGATTTTAACAGAACAGACATTAGTATAAAAGCAGTTACGGGTAGAGGCACAAAGATAGTTTTCCCTTTTGCCAATGAGCAAACTGCCAACGAAACAGGTTTTGTAGTGTTCAAAACACGGAAAAATACTGAGGGGGTTGACACCGTTCGTAAGGTAAGAGATTTGCGGGGCATCAATCTCGATATGCAAATGAAAGTGACCAATCAAGCGGAGGTTAATCTTATTTTTGATGAAACACAAGGAGATAACATTAAAGGCACGGGAAATGGCGACCTTCGTTTGTCCTTCAATAGGGCGGGCGAAGTGAAAATGGATGGTGAATATCGAATTGAAGAAGGCGATTATTTGTTTACACTTTTAAGGGTTGTTAATAAAAAATTCAACATTCAGCCCGGTAGTTCTATCCGTTGGAATGGCAGCCCATTTGATGCAACGTTGAATCTTAATGCAAAATATAAACAACTTAGCGCATCTCCTAACAATTTCATTGCGGAATATGTGGTCAATGATTTACAGGCAAAAAATGAAAGTTTGAAACCTACAGAAATTGGTTTGACCTTGAAACTGACGGGGCCTTTGCTCAAGCCTGATATTAATTTCGACTTGGCTTTTCCTCGTTTATCGTCAAATATAAAAAGTTATGCAGAGAGTAAATTGCGCATTTTGAGTTCTGATCAAAACGAGTTGAACCGACAAGTTTTTGGTTTAATTGTGTTGAATACTTTTTTACCTTCCGACATTGGCAGCCGTCAATTGACTTCGGGCGGCATCAATATTGGTTTGGAATCAGCGAGTAATATTGTATCAGGTTTGATAAGTAATTTTTTAAGTGACTATGTAAAAGGTGTTGATATTGAGGTGGGTTATAATATTTTTGACAGCGTTGACCCCAATAATCCTAATCGAAGCCAAGGTTCGCAACTCCGTTTTAGAGGTAGTTACGACATTGACGATCGTTTTTCAGTGAGTGGTGGCGTGGGTGTTGACCAAGGCGATTATCTCGTGAGTACCTTGGGAGCAAATGTATTTGTGGGCGGCGATGTGATTGTTGACTATGCTTTCACCAACGATAGAAGGCTAAAATTAAGGGTTTCATATACTTATGATCAAGTGTTTCAGGGTCGTCGTCAAAAACCTGCGGTGGGTGTTCGTTATCGCCAAGAATTTGATAATTTTAATGAGTTTGTCAAAGGATTTAAACTTAGAAAAGGCAACAACAACTCTTCTTTAGAATAATTTTTTTGTAAAATACTGAGGGGGTACTTTCTCACAAAACATTGATTGTCAATACATTACAAAGCCCTAAGATTTTAGAATCTTAGGGCTTTGTAATGTATCTTGATGTAGTTTATTTTTATTTTTACTTACCCATTTCTACATTAGTTGGCAAAGTATCACGTTTATAATTTGAAAAAAAACTCGCCCAACGCATCAGCCAAACTCCCTTTATACCTTCGCTAAAAATGCTCATGTTCATTTTGGAAACACCTTCTACCCTATCCACAAATTTAATCGGCACTTCCTTGATTTTGAAGCCGAGCGAATGGGCTGCAAATTTCATTTCTATCTGAAAAGCATAGCCGATGAAACGGATTTTATCCAAATCAATGGTTTCCAAAACCTTTTTTGCGTAACATACAAAACCTGCCGTGGGGTCTTTTACCCACATCCACGTCACGATACGTACGTAAAGCGATGCACCGAAAGACAGTAAAATTCTGTCCCAGCTCCAATTTTTCACGTCCCCGCCTTGCACATAACGACTGCCAACGCTCATGTCTGCGCCACCTTCCGAACAAGCGGCGACCAAACGCATCAAGTCAGTTGGGCTATGACTAAAGTCGGCATCCATTTCACATATATAATCGTAATCTCTTTCTAAACCCCATTTGAAACCCGCAATGTAAGCCGTACCCAATCCTAATTTGCCTTTGCGTTCTACAAGATGCAATTTTTCATAATGTTTAACTTGCTGATTTTTAACGAGTTGCGCCGTGCCGTCGGGCGAGCCGTCGTCAACAATCAGGACGTGGAAGGGCATAGACAAGGCAAAAACAGCATCAATGATTTTGACGATATTTTCCTTCTCGTTATAAGTAGGTATGATGACTAAATTTTGAGACACGATAAAAAATAAATTTCGATACAACAATTCGGATGAGTCCGCTATGAAGACACAAATATAGAACTTTTAAATGTTATGCCGACTAAAAGATTTTTCTAATATTTATGAACAGAATGTTAATTTTGAAAATAAAATAGGATGCGTGACTAAAAACACGAATGACACGCATAAATTACCGAATTTTACGAACTAAAATTAAACTATAAATTGAAACTTGAAGATTATTTGCGCACCCGTTTTGCGGGCTTGATGTATCCTGCGGCACAGGCTTTTGTGCTGAATCCGTTTGTTCGGCGGGTGCTTTTTTGTGTGCCGTTTTGGGTATTATTTTCCATTATAACAATATACAAACCAGAACTAATTTTTGACCCTACTAAAGTGTTTCAAGCTAAAATCTCGTTTAATAATGACACTTTTAAAACCCTCATTTCACCTGATTATATTGGTTACGGATATTTTTCGCTACACAGCTTATACATTGCTTTCGTTTTTTATTTAACTCATAACTCTTTGATTTTCAATACTTTAATCATTTTACCCTTCTTAATTGGTGTAATTTGGCAAACTATGATTTTGGGAGAAAAAATATTAGGACCATTCAAATCTCCTATTATCGTATTGGTTTTAACTGTCGCTTTATTAAAACCAAATTTTTACTTAAATGCTTCGGAGCGAGCCTTTTGGATGTTCTTTTTTTTGTGGGCATTGAATCAAATTTATCCTCCACATAATAACTCATTGAAGCATAATATTTCAACTATTTTCGCACTTTCATTACTCACTTTGACGGGTTTAGATGGCATCATTGCGGCATTTTGGCTACTTGTTTTTGATGTATCAAATACTTTTGTTCTAAAAAAAGAAAATAGCTACCCCCTCAGTATTTCAACCATTTTCAACAAAATAAAACCTTATTTATGGAGTAGTTTACCGCTACTGTTTTTTATTTTTTACCAACAGAAAAATAGTTGGATTACAATTTCATTTAGTCAATCTTTTGTTAACGAATCAAGAGGCGGTGAAAGTATAGAAAAGATTTTTTTGAAAATATATGAATTTATAATTTTAGGTAGCATTTTGTTCTATTCATTTAGAAAAACAGAAATTAAGAATTTACTACCCAATACTCGTCTTATCACTTTACTTTTCGTCATAATGATTCTTTCTCATTTCTTTACAAATGCAACATTCAGCACACTATATTTAGCTAACTATTTGATTTTAAACCTTTTATGCTTAAAACTAATTTCTGATTTGAAAGCAAATAAGATACAAACGATGCTTTATTTAGGCGTTTTTATAGCTTTAATAATGTCGTATTTTTAACAGCTTATGACGCTGATAGCAACGGTTAAAATGAAGGAAAATGACGGACTTTTATTTTAGTTTTTAAACCATTATTCGTTGCTGAAATAATAAAAGGAATTTCTACATCAGGGTTCAAATTTAAAATAGCATTGAGGGTTTGAATATGAATATCACCAGCAAAATGACCTGGTTTAAGGTGCATGATACCTATGAAGGGCGTTTTTTGAGTAAAAATGATTTGAGCGAAATCATCATCTTGTGTTATGATAATTCGACGTTCTTTATTAGCTAATTCTAAAAGTAATTCATCGGTAGTACCAAAAAGTTTTTCTTCTTGAACGGATTTTACGTCAAAGCCTTTTTCACGTAAAAATACAACTAATGAAGGCTTTACATTTTCATCCGCTAATATTGCAAACGCATTTAGTTTCATGCCGTTGCTGTATTTTCAACCTCAATTAAATATTCGTTACTGGCAAATTTTGAAGCATAAATCAACGCCTCAACAATGCCCTCACGTGGAATATGAGGGTACTCTTCTACAATTTTATCAATTGTACCACCCGTAGCCAACCATTCTAAAATGAGTTGAACGCTGATTCGAGTGCCTTTTATGATGGGTTTACCACCTAATATTTGAGGATTTGACACAATATATTTTGTCGTCATATTTTTCTTTTATTTTTACAAATATAGGAAAAAGAATTTTAATTAAAAAAAATCAGCGTAAAATCAGCAAAATCAGCGTTCATCGGCGGCTAAAAAAAATCAAGGTAACAACACATATCCGTTGCTTGCTAAGATGGAAAAATCGTCGTAACTAATCCAAATATAGCCACCGTTGCCCCATTCTCTGCCCACCGAATTTTGCAATTCTACCGCCCTTTTTTCTTCATCAAAACCCACTGCCACGAGGTATTGAACGCCCGCAGGTGTTTTGTCGCCTTCCGAGGGTTTCCACAAACGAGTCTGTTTAAGCGTCTTAAATTCGTTGGTAATTTGCATCTCTACGACCACAGGATTGCCCCTTGTGATGGCTTTGCGGAGGTCGTAAAGTTTTTGTTGTGGGCGGGTGGTTGGCTGAAAAAGTTTGAGATAATTTTTGATTTTTATCTTCATCGCCGCATTTACTGAGGGGGTCAAGTTTTGGGACTCAAAAGGCAAAATGGCGGCCGAAACCGTACCGTTGGTGGCTAAAAAGGCCAAACCGTCTTCAATATTGGTCTGCGGCAGGTTCAATTTGATGTAATCGGGCGACAGATTGTCTTTGTAATTGTTGTTCAAATTGGTATAATATTCCAATGCACTTGCCAAAGCATAGCACGCTGAATTGTTCACTTCGCCCATTTTGCGGGGTGGCATCATGTAGGCTTTTAGGTTTTGTTCCATCAAAACATCTTTGGCAGAAATGCCCACACCTTCCACCGTTACGAGATATTTTTCGATTAATTGAACGTCGCTGATGCCAAACTTCCCTCGCATGGTTGCGTTGTAGTTGACCGTAGGCGTTGGGCTGTTCGGCACGGGCTTGTTCGGTTTGGTTTGACCATAAAGAGAAAGGCTTAACACAGTAGCAAAGCATAAGACGATTGAATTTTTCATACTTGATTTTAACATTAAAAATAGAAAATGATTTGATGCCTAAATCGGCTTTTTTCTATAAACGAAAGTATTGTTTTTTTCTTGTTTGAGAAAACAATCAATTTTGGTTTTTAAGCTACCCCTTCAGTATCTTCTAAAAACACCTTTTTTTTCTTTTCAATAAAATAATTTTAAAAAATGAAAATATGTTAATTGTCAAAATTAATTATCTTCATTTAAATAAATAAACATATAATTGCGTTCCATTTAATCTTTTAACAACTAAAATCAAATAACATGAAAATAATATACGAAGCTATTACACGACTACATGCAACTACATGCAACTACATGCGATAGACAACCCTCCGCCTTAAAAGTTCATTTATTCTAAAAAATACTGAGGGGGTCACGCCTTCTCTAACTACACCTATTTTCAAAACTAAAACAAATCTAAACAACAAATGCTAAATCGTTACCCATTTTACAAACAACGAGATGCCATGGATTGCGGCCCCACCTGTCTGATGATGGTCGCTGCATTTTACGGCAAAAACTATACATTACCTTTTCTGCGTGAACACTGCCATTTGAGCCGTGGAGGTGTTTCAGCGGCGGGCATTGAGATGGGCGCAGAGGCGATTGGGTTAAAAGTCGTGACCTCAAAAGTGCCTTTCTTTGGAGATGACGAAAATGCGAATCTACGACAAGCACCGTTTCCCGTCATTGCGCATTGGAATCAACAACATTTTGTGGTGGTTTTTAAAGCCACTAATAGGCACGTGTGGATTAACGACCCTGCAAGTGGGCGTTTCAAACTCAAAAGGCGTGATTTTGAAAAAAGTTGGATAACCGATGACAACAAAGGTGTGGTGATTGTTTTTGAAACCACGCCCGAGTTTTACGACAAGGACAACCCTACGCCGATTGATAAGAAAAAATTTAGCTACATTTTTCAATACCTCCGCCCGCATCGTTGGCTTATTTTTCAGATGCTGTTGGGCATGGGTGTTGTGAGCGTTTTCAACATTATTGCGCCTTTTTTGACCCAAAGCATCGTGGATACGGGTATTCAGAATCAAAATATTGGTTTTGTTACGCTCATTTTGGTGGCGCAGTTGGTCATTTTCATCAGCCAAACGAGCGTTTCTTTTATCCAAAATCGGATTCTTTTGAGCATTGGCACCCGCATCAATATTGCCCTGATGGCAGATTTCCTCATCAAATTGATGCGGCTACCCCTCAGTTTTTTTGATACAAAAATGATGGGCGACATCATGCAACGCCTCACCGACCAAAGTCGTATTGAGAGTTTTTTGACCCAATCGAGTTTGAGTATTGTCTTTTCGAGCATCAATTTTCTTATTTTCAGTGGCATTTTGTTATTTTTTAGTCCTTTGATTTTCTTGGTTTTTGCCATTGCTGCCGTTTGCTACACGCTTTGGATTGTCTTTTTTATGCGCCTTCGTAAAGAGATTGATTACAAGCGTTTTAATGAAATGGGGCAAAATCAAAATAATTTGTACGAAATGATTCAAGCCATGCAGGAGATAAAACTGCAAGGCTCGGAAAAGAAACACCGTCAAAAGTGGGCGGCTACGCAAAATCAACTGTTCAATATCAGTCAAAAATCGTTGGTTTTGGGGCAGTGGCAAGAGTCGGGGGCGAGTCTTTTTAATCAAGGTAAAGACTTTATCATTACCGCCATTGCTGCCCAAGCCGTCATCAAGGGTGAAATGTCGCTCGGACAGATGATGGCGACACAATATATGGTGGGGCAACTCAATGCGCCTTTGCAACAATTTATGGGCTTTTTGAGGTCGTGGCAAGATGCCAAAATCAGTTTGGAACGGCTCGGCGAAATCCACGATGCACCCGATGAAGATGCTTTGATGGGCAGTACCTCCACGCTCGAAATGAGTAGATTTACCTACGAAGCCAATCGTAACCAAGACGTGCATCTTGAAAACATCTCGTTCAAATACAACGAATTGAACGATTATGCGCTCAAAAACATCAATTTGACCCTGCCACACGGCAAAGTGACCGCCATAGTCGGTACATCGGGCAGCGGCAAAACAACTTTGGTGAAGCTACTTTTAGGGTTTTATGGCCCCACGAAGGGCAAAATTAAATTGGGTGGCATCAACCTAAACAATATTCACCCCCAAGTCTGGCGCAGCCATTGCGGGGCGGTGATGCAAGACGGTTTTATTTTTTCCGACACCCTTGCCGACAATGTGGCGGAAAGCGAGGACTATACCGACAAAGCCAAACTCCTAAAAGCCGTCCACATTGCCAACATTCAAGCGTTTATCGAGACCCTGCCTTATGCCTACAACACGGCACTTGGTTCAAAAGGCAGCGGCATCAGTCAAGGGCAACGCCAAAGGCTTTTGATAGCCCGTGCGGTGTATAAAGACCCCGATTTCCTCTTTTTTGACGAAGCCACCAATGCGTTGGATGCCAACAATGAGAAGGTTATCGTCGAAAATCTCGCTCAATTTTTTCAGAATCGCACCGTTGTTGTCGTGGCACACCGATTGAGTACGGTGAAAAATGCCGACCAAATAGTGGTGATGGAAAAAGGCGAAATTGTGGAGATTGGCACGCATCAGGAGCTGGTGATACTGAGGGGGGCGTATTATGAGTTGGTGAAAAATCAGTTGGAACTTGGGAGTTGAACCACGAATTTTGAGCTACGAATTTTACGAATTTACTAATTGCTCGAATTTGGGTTTCATAATTCGTAAATTCGTAAATTCGTAAAATTCGTAGCTCAAAAACATACTATTCAAAATTAAATCTTATTTTTAAACTTTAAAATTTCAAACACATGACATTCATCGAACAACTTGAAGCCTTAGAACGGCTACACGAACTGATTAGACGTAAAGCAACGGGTACACCCGAGCAATTAGCCGACAAATTTAACGTCTCTCTTGGGACGATTAATAATTTAATCAAAACGCTGCGCAATAAAGGATTACCCATTGCGTATTGTAGAGATAGGCAGACCTACTATTATGAGTATGAAGTAGATGTTTTTCTTTTTGTCGTAAAAGCCAAAGAAGATTCCAACAAAATACGAGGCGGCGAAAATATTTTTAACTATTTTTCGCCAATGCAAAATTTTTGTATTGGCACTTCTCACCTTTGTAACAGGTTGATAAACAACGAAGAGGGAAACGATGCTGGCGGTTTTCGTTATTTGGGGTTTGGATACCGAGGGGGATGCTGAAAACCCTGTTTTCAACCTTTGTTGGGGGCGATTTAAGAGAGTAGGTGGATTTTTAAATTTATTGATTATGAAGAAATTAAATTTTGGTCAATTTGATTCTATTAAAGTTGAATCACTTTTTTTAAATAAAATAGTTGGGGGAAGCGATTCAGTTGGTGGAACTTGGACTAACCCTGAAAGTAATCCACCTTGTGGAGCTGTTATTAGTTTTACGTATACAAGTGATACAATCAGTGCTAGTGGTGGTATCACTTATAATGGTAGCGCAGGTACTCAAAAAAGGAACGAATGTTAATTTGACATAAATTAATGTATGCTAATTAATAAACTATATTTTGCAATAAATCACCACCCATTTTATTTGCTTTATAGTATAATATTATCTGCAAAACTGTTGTAATAGCCTTGGATTAATCATTTACAGACATTCGCATTAATAATTACCCATATGTGTTATTTTATTCTTAGAAACTCTTTATAGTTTTTATATTTTAAAATAAATATAGTTAATTTTCAATGCGTTTGTCTGTAATATGATTAAAATTGAATCTATCCCTTTTTTTTTAACCTTATATTTTGTTTAAATGAAAAAAATCAATTCATCTATAAATTTCTCAATAAAATTGAAATGTATTTTTTACTTAAATCTTTCTTTCTCTATTTTTTGTAGCTCTCAAAATAATCTTGATTATTCAAGGTTTGTGAGAGATGCAGAGCTTAGTATTTGCCAACAAAATTATATTATTGCTATTGAAAAATATGATAGTGCTTTCAAAATTGATTTTAACCATTATGCTAAAGATATTCATAATTCAATAGTTTGTAATATACTCTCATCAAAAATTGAATCAGCAATTAACCTATCTTCTAAACTCATTAAAATTGGTGTAGATTCTTCTTATTTTTTAAACAATGATGTTTTTAAGCCTATGATTAGTAGTGAATTATGGAATAAACAAATCATTCAAAAAAAAGTATTTACAGAAAACTATCTTAAAGAAATCGACACAGCACTTAGGAGGGAATTGATAAAACGATACTTAAAAGATCAAGATGCTTCAAACTCCAAAAGGAATGAGTATATTTTTGAAAATACAATATGGTTAAAAGAAATGATAGCAAGAAATAGATTCCCTTCTGAATCGAGAGTTGGAGTTTTTATTGAGAACAATAAATTAAAAAATAATTTACATGAAATAATGCTAATTCACTACTCCCAAAAATTGAAAAAAGATAAATCAGACGCTTTAAAGTCAGACACTTTAAAACTTGCAAGTTTATTGTACGAATTAATTCCTAAAGGAGAACTCAATCCAGCTTTTTTTGCAACACTAAATGTAATAGGTACTGCATACAATTTATTACCTACGGATATGGAATATTTTATAGTTGTTGGTGATTCCGTTTTTGTACGGAATATTTCCAATGATGATAAAAATAAAATAGATTCGAAGAGAACCTTAATTGGTCTGCATAAATACGAAGATTATCTAAATATTATTAAATTCAATATGTTTGATAAAAGATTTAGCCTTTACTATGGAAATGTTATAGGTTTCTATCCTGAATTTATGGAAGAAACATTTAAAGGTTCAGCTTACAAAAACATTGGCAATAAAAAAGATATTCTAAACATGAAATAATATTCGATGATTTTAATACTAAGTAGTGCCTTCGACCAAAGTACAAATATTGTTACAGATTGGTTAAAACTATCTGTAATTCGCATCAATCGTGAAAATCATAGTTTTGAGTTGAACATAGTTGTTGATTCAAAAAACACTCATATTACTCAAAATCTGTTTGATACAATACAAATTGACGCTCAAAAAATTACAGCCTATTGGTATCGTAGAGATGATTTTATATTAAATGTTGACTATAATGAAAATAATCTCGAAGCGAATATTCTCAATAAAGAATGGGAAAAACTAAATAATTTTTTACACCGATTCTATGAAAACAAGCTTTCAATTGGCTCTCGAATCAGTGAGGACTCTCAAAATAAAATAGAAGCTTTATTTTTGGCAAAAAGTATAGGTTTGGAAATTCCGCCAACGCTCATAACAACCCAAAAAACGGAAATCAATAAATTTATTTTAGAACATGGCGAGTGCATTTCAAAAGCCATTAGCAATATGTTCAAAATAGAATTGAATGGTTTCCCTCAAATTATAGCACCTAATATTGTTACATCCGATATGATTAGAAGATTGGAAGAGGCTTTTTTTCCTTTTTTGATTCAAAAAAAGATAGAAAAAGTCTTTGAATTACGCATTTTCTACATGCACGGACAGTTTTACACAATGGCAATTTTCTCTCAAAATGACCAACAAACAAAATTAGATTATCGCAATTACAACAGAGAAAAACCCAATAGAAACATACCATACATTCTGCCCGAAGACATAAAAGAAAAGCTACAACTATTGATGGATAAATTGGATTTGAATACGGGTTCAATAGATATGATAGTGACACCCGAAGGAGAATATGTTTTTTTAGAGGTCAATCCAACTGGCCAATTTGGGTGGGTTTCAGACAATTGTAATTATTATTTGGAAGAAAAAATAGCCAATCACTTACAAGGTGCATAAAATATGGAAAGATTATTTTCAGATGAAGAATTAGCGTATCTACCAATCGGTTTTCAGTTTTTTGTAAAACCCGATGAAACGCCAAAACCCATACCCGAATTTCAAGAAAAAGAAAAATTCGTGAAAATTGATTATTACAACACCGACAAATATAAAGTGCATACACATTACAAACCTATCAGTAAAATAGTCAAAAACAACGCATGATATTAGATAAGCCTTTCAGATTATTCACTTGTTGCTTTCCCACTGCAGGTGTAGAACGTGCTTTGGTGTGCGATGTGCAAAGGAAAACGTATCAATTTATACCCTCCGCATTGTATGAAATACTCACCGAACACGACGGAAAAACAATAAATGAGGTCAAAAAAGTCTATGAAAACGAATATGACGAAATAATAGAAGAGTATTTTGAGCAATTGGAAAAAGAGGAATATGTGTTTTTTACAGACACCCCGCAGTATTTTCCAAAAATGGATTTGCGTTGGGAAGAACCCTTCAAAATCACCAATGCCGTAATTGATATAGCCGATAATTCCCCGATTTTGCCGTGGGAAAATATCATAGATGAATTTGAAAAATTAGGCTGCAAGCACATTCAAATTCGTAGTTTTTCAGATAAACCACTATCCTATTTTGAGGATATTTTAGAAAAATGTGAAGATAAAAGAGTAGTATCAGTTGAGTTGATTATCAAATGCTAATCAAACTTTGATAAGCGATTGTTGTTTGATTTTTGCCAAAAATACCCACGAGTTCACGCTATTTATGCTCATTCAGCCCCAACTACTGAAACTTTACATATTTCAGAACAAGGCATGGGGCATATCTTTTTTACGCAAGATGAAATAACATCCTCAAATCATTGTGGTATTATTTCACCTGATTATTTCACCATCAACATCAAAACCTTCACCGAAGCCCGAAAGCACAACACCTGCCTAAACCGCAAAATCAGCGTAGATACTGAGGGGTATATCCGCAACTGCCCCAACATGAAAGAGCATTATGGCAACATCAAAAACACGACGCTGCAACAGGCATTGGAACACCCCGATTTTAAAAAATATTGGTTCATTAACAAAGACCAAGTGGCGGTGTGCAAAGATTGTGAGTTCCGCTACATCTGCACCGATTGCCGTGCCTACATCGAAAACCCAGAAGATATGTATTCAAAACCCTTAAAATGCGGCTACAACCCTTACACCTGCGAGTGGGAAGAATGGAGCACCAACCCTTTAAAACAAAAGGCCATTGACCACTATGGGATGCGGGAAATGGTGGACATGAAGGAGTAAATGATAAAAATCCAAAAAGGCAGTTGCTTTGCTGGAACAAAGCAAACTGCCATTAGCAAGTATTAACTACTTACAGGACGGATGGCTACAATCTTTGACTCTGATAACAACCCTACCGTTTTTCTTTCGGTAAGGATGAAAAGTCAATTTGTGGCACCGCCCTCCTCGAAAAACAAGCTTTCTGTACATAGACAAGGAGACAGATTTGGTTAGAATTCTGCATTTACGAGGCTGTGCAGTTCCACCCATACCCTTTCATTGAAAGGTATCTCTTAAGGGCAATAAAAATGCCCTGATTGTTCCAGCAATCAAGGCGTTGTTGTACCTTTCAGTATATTCTACTTATCGTACAGAAAGCATGGCAAAGATATGAATTGGTCAAGAATAATACAAGTTTATCAACACAATTAATAAAAACTTATAGGTAACGTTAAATATAAAACAACTCACTTATGCCAGACCTCACAACAGACCCAAACGACATCCACCTCAACGAGCGACAAGAAATCCTCCAATTCATCGGTCGGCCCCCCTCAGTATTGCAGCGTTTTGGCATCTCTGCCGTGGCCCTTTTGATGGTGGTGCTGGCGGCACTGTCCTACTTCATCAAATACCCCGATGTCGTGACCGCAAAAGTGGTTTTGACAACCGAAAATCCACCGATTCGGGTGTTGGCAAAAATGGGCGGGCGGGTGTCAGAGTTGCTCATCAAAAACAATCAAGCCGTGGAGCGTGGGCAAGTGCTTTGCGTGATGGAAAACACGGGCAATTGGCGTGATGTGTTGAAATTAGAAATGTGGTTATCATCAAAATCAATAGCGAGCGATTTAAATCGCCCGCTATTGATTTTGAATTTAGGAACATTGCAAAATGTCTATTCCACCTTCACACAAAACCTAAAAGACTATCAATATTTCTTAGAAAAGAATGGCGTATTGGTAAAAATCCAGCACCTCACGCAGCAAATAGAATCCATCCGAGCCTTAAATGCCAACCTCGTGAAGCAAAAAGAGATACAAACCAAAGAGTTTGAACTCACGGAAAAGGATTTAAAACGTCAAAATCAGTTGCATACTGAGGGGGTCATCTCGGATGCCGATTTTGAAAAAGCCAACACGCAATACCTCCAACAAAAACGCCAAATAGAAGCCAACGAAGCCGTTTTCATCAACAACGAAATGCAAATTCAACAAAATGAAGCCCAAATAAGCGACCTCTCACAAGGCAAAAACGACAACCTCAACACCAAAAACGCCACCGTTCAAGAGGATATGCGCCGCCTAAAAGCCGCCATTGAAGAATGGAAGCAAACCTATTTGGTCATCGCCCCCATTGCAGGCACCACCACTTTTGCCAAAATATGGAGTCCTCAACAAAGCATCGGCACGAGCGAAGAAGTGTTGACCATAGTGCCAAGCAACAAAATAAACGAGGGCAATATCGCCACAGGCAAAAAGATTATCAAAGCCGTTCTGCCCTTGGCAAACTCCGCAAAAGTGAAAACTGGACTAAAATCCAACATCAAATTTGAAGCCTATCCCTACCAAGAATACGGTGTCATCCAAGGTATCGTCGAAAGCATTTCCCTCGTTCCACAAGCCAGCAAAGATGGTGATTATTACCTTCTCGAAATGTCCGTAAATGATTCATTGTCAACCACTTATGGCAAAAAACTATTGATGAAACAAGAGATGCAAGGCTCTGCCAACATTATCACGGAAGATAGACGGGTGGTGGAAAGGTTGTTTGATAAATGGCGGGATTTGGTGCGGAATAATTGATTTTTTTAGTCGCAAATGACGCTGATTTTGCTGATGTAACGCTGATTAAAAAATAAATTAAAAAAAATCAGCGTTTTATCAGCAAAATCAGCGTCATCAGCGGTTCATAAATACATAAATCTTATTTTTAATCTTTTTAAAACAAAAACACATGACATTCATTGAACAACTTGAAGCCTTAGAACGGCTACACGAACTGATTAGACGCAAAGCAACGGGTACGCCCGAGCAATTAGCCGAAAAATTTGACGTTTCTCTTGGGACGATTAATAATTTTATCAAAACCTTGCGCAATAAAGGATTACCCATTGCGTATTGTAGAGATAGGCAAACCTACTACTATGAGTATGAAGTAGATGTTTTTCTTTTCGTCGTAAAAGCCAAAGAAGATTCCAACAAAATACGGGGTGGCGAAAATATTTTTAACTATTTTTCGCCAATGCAAAATTTTTGTATTGGCACTTCTCACCTTTGTAACAGGTTGATAAACAACGAAGAGGAAAACGATGCTGGCGGTTTTCGTTATTTGGGGTTTGGATACTGAGGGGGATGCTGAAAACCCTGTTTTCAACCTTTGTTGGGGGCGATTTAAGAGAGTAGGTGAATCTTTAAATTTATTGATTATGAAATTTGAGAATATTAATTCAAAAAAATTTGCAGCTTTTGCAAATAAAAAAGTGAGTTCTACATCTCTAATTCGTGGCGGCGATGAGTCCAGAAAGACGAATGATATGGATGGAAATTGTTTGTATATGGATACTATAACCGGCGGCACCCTTCCCGATCTTGATACGAACACAGGACCTTGTAAACTATTATAATGCGATAGTAACGGCATTATCATATTAATAATTAAGAGACTTTCCATTAAAAAATGGAAAGTCTCTTTTAAAAATTCTCAAATTATGATACTAATTTTTTCTTCATCAGACGACCCTTATGCTAATGAGGTTTGTTTATGGTTATTACTCTATAAAAAAAATTATATAAGGATTAATGAAAATGATAGCTTGAAGATTATCAATTATGAAAATTCTAATGATCAATTTGAAATAACTTTTAATGATAAATTGTATTTAAAATTAAGTGAAGTTAAATCAATTTGGTTTGGTAGGTATTTAAAGCAAAATTTATCTCCTTTTTATTTTTTCAATAATAAAACTGATCAATTTTATCTACATTTAGTTAATGAAAGGAATTCCTTATACGAACTATTTTTAAAAAAACTTCAAAAAAAAAGAGTGCTAGGGAATTTTGAACTTCCTAATTTAAATAAACTTCACGTTTTAAATATAGCAAAAGAAGTTGGTTTGAATGTACCTGCAACCATTGTTACAAGTAGTAAAGAAGAATTATTACTATTTAAAGAAAAATACGGCAGAATAATAAATAAGGGTATTAATGAAACTCTAATGTTGAAAAGTAAAGGTGGATATAGAGGCAGCTATACAAATGAGGTAAATTCATTTGATATAAATAAATTAGAAGCTCATTTTTACTATTCACTATTCCAAAAATTAATATCTAAAAGAATTGAGCTAAGAATTCAATTAATTGGTAATGAATTATTTACTACCGCAATTTTTTCACAGGAAAATATTAAAACCTCCATAGACCTACGGCGTTATGATTCTAAAACCCCAAATAGAACATCTCGATTTAAGTTACCAAAAGATATTGAAAAAAAATTATTATTGCTTTTTAGTACACTAAAACTAAATCAAGGTAGTATAGACATGATAATTTCAGATGAGGATGAATACATTTTTTTAGAAATTAATCCCGTTGGAATATTTGGAATGTATAGTTATCTTTCAAATTATTATTGTGCCAAAAAGGTGGCAAATTATTTAATAAATAAATAAATATAATATGAATAATACAAGCAATAACTTGTTAAACAAATACCAAAAAAAATATGGTAAATATCCTGTTGGATTGATATTTATAGGAAAATTTCATTCGTCATTAAAAAAAAATAAAAGTTATAAACCAAGATTAATAAGTATAGAAAAATTAAATACAAATCATTTTCAATGTTATTTATTTTACAAACCAATTCTTATTATATGAAACAACCAATCAAAATAGAAATTACAAAATATAGCAAATTATTTTTATACTCAACTTGTATGCCATGTAAGGGCATAAATAGATCTATAATATTTGATTTGGAATTAAATGAATACCATTTCATTCCAAATATTTTATATGAAATTATTATGAAATTTGAGCAAAAATCAATTTTAGAAGTAATGTCTTTTTACAATAATGAATACGACGAATACATACAAAGTTATATTGAATTCATTGTGAATAAAAGATTAGGATTTATTTCTAATTCAAAAGTATTTGAAAATATTCTCAAATTAGAAGAAGAATGGGATTATCCCGCTGTAATTAGTAATTCTATAATTATGATAGATGATAAAAGCAACTATGATTTACCTAATGTACTAAATCAAATCATAGATTTAGGCTGTCGAGACTACATAATTTGTTTCCAAAAGCCTATAAGTTTAATTAATTTAAAAGAATTGATTTCTACTTTTAATGATAGCATTGTAAAAAATATAAATATTTGGATTCCATTTAATAACAATCCACAAATGATTAATGAATTTTCTGAGTATATTGAATACAACGTAAGAATAAGTACACTAGTATTTTACAATGCAAAGAATTATCAATCGTCCACTATACTCAAAAGCTCGCCTATGGTTGTTTTTGTAGAAAATGATTTAGTAGAAAGTATTATAATCAATCCATCTAATTTTCAAGTAAATATGAATTTATACACTGAATCAAAACATCATAATCTTTATTTCAATAGGAAATTGTACATTGATACTGAGGGGAATATAAAAAATGGTAAGTCTTCAAAATCTTATGGAAATGTAAATTTTGATACAATTGATGCTATTGTAAATTCGTCTGAATTTCAAGAAATTTGGTTTATCAACAAAGATTCAACTTTGGTGTGTAAAGATTGTGAATTTAGGCGAATATGCATCGATAATAGAATTCCAAATAAATTGACCGAAGGAGTATATTCTTATGATACTGATTGTAGTTACAGTCCATACAATAATTCATTAACAAAATAAATAATCATGAAAATCAACATTATGATGGCAATAATTCTTATAGTAAATTTTAGTACATTTTCTCTTGCTCAAATTTCTATTGAGGGACCGACTCCTTCTGATTCCGCTAAATTAAGGTCAGATTACAAATTAGCAATACAACTGGCAAAAAGAGAAAAATTTACATCTAGAATTTCTTTTATCATTTCAGAAAGTTACGCTAACCTAAATAATATTGATTCGTCAATTTATTACTTCAATAGAAGCCTTGCTTTAGGTGGCGAAGTTGGCAATTTATTTGACCCTGATTTCGAAGTGATAAAAAATTCAAAAAAATGGCAATCTTTTAGTGAGAATTTACTTGTTGAACACTTAAAAAAAGATACTTCAATTAAATGTCAAGAGTGGGCAATTGAAATTATGAAGACAATTAATGTTGACCAAGATTTAAGATTCAAGATTATGGATATGGGAAACTTGAAGTTTCCTCAAAAATACATAGACTCCTTAACTGTCTTAGAAAAGAAAAATGATTCACAAAATGAAATTACTTTCAAATACTTGATAAATAAATTTGGTTATCCAACTATTTCTAAGGTTGGGAAAGTAATATCAAACAAATTTGGAACTGTAATACTACATCTAAGCATGGAGTTTCAGGTTTCCATATTCAGTGATTTAGAATTGTTATCTCTTGAAAATGATTTTCGTAAATCGACAATAGCACTTCTAACCGATAAGATATTGACAAAAACAATTAATAAACAATTATACGGAACTCAAATACGATCTGTTAACAATAAAAAAGAGTTCTATCCTATAATTGAGCCTCAAAATGTGAATGAACGGCGAAAAAAAATGGAAGTCAACTTGACTGTTGAAGAATATGGTACTATATTCGGGATAAAGTCTGATAATCAAAATACAGGAGAAAAGAAGAATTAGTTTAAAATGCGGCTACAACCCCTACACCTGCGAGTGGGAAGAATGGAGCACCAACCCTTTAAAACAAAAGGCCATTGACCACTATGGGATGCGGGAAATGGTGGAAGCGAAGGAGTAAATGGCTCTATGCACCCATATTTTAAGCATTACTCACAATATATTGAAGCGTACCGAGAATTTCGGGTAGTTGATTGAGAAAAAAACGTTGATATCAATGGTAGCGATATTGTCGGCGAGTTGAATAAACTTCCATTCAAGACCCCCTCAGTATTTATCACTCAACCCATTAAAAAAACGCCTAAAACTGTAACCAGCTTAGGCGTTTTTAACTTTTCAATGCTCCCTTGTTAAATCAATAAATTGTGGTGTCCTTCGATAAATGATAAAAATAATTTGTGGGAAGAATAAAACTTTGTCAACGGATAATGTTCTTTAATCCATTGAGAATCAATCAATTAGGATGATAATTTGCTATCCATCAGTTCTTAAATGCAACTAAATTGTAGTCAATGAGCGGTTTACTATCAAGTGTCTAAACCTTTTTTTGCCCCGCCCATTGTCTATGATAGTGCCTTAATTTTCGGATGGTGCGGCTTTATGATTTTGCTCGAAATAATTCAAAAGTTTTGTCAACGTGTTGAAGCCAGCCGCTGTTTCCTCGGCAGTAATCAAACCTGTGCTTTTAATGGTTTCACCCATAGATTTGATTTCATTCTGCATCGCTTCTATCAATTTGAAACCCTTTTTTGTCAATGTAACATACCACACACGGGTATCTTTCGTGTCTCTATCCACACTCACATATCCACCGTCTTTCGCTTCTCTTACAAACTTGCTCATAGCTTGCTTAGTCACGCCAGCACGGCGGGCAAGTGTTACGATGTTGGTTCCTTCTATATCCAAAAACTCAAATACGCTTAAATGTCTTGCACTCAAATCTCCAAAACCATTGGTCTCTAACCGAGCGTTGATGGCCGCATTCATGTGTCTCACTACTTGACGCACTACCCGAAGAATATTGGTCTGATTAAATTCTTTAATTTCAGCCGATTTTTCAGCGAGTGCTTTTTGAGCTTTGTTTTCTACTATTATATTTTCCATGTTGTTTTACTATTTATTGTTATATAAAAAAGACTGATTATCAATGTATTACACCTACTTAAAAGTTCAAATATTTTAAAAAGAATAAATAAATTTAGACTTTTTCTTAAAATATTTTTGATTTAGAGAAAAAATGGAGTTGGCTTATTTTCATAAACCAACTTCCAACCCAAACAAATAAACACAAAAACTATCTTGTCAACAATGACTTTTCAAAAATTCTAAGGTGCAATTCCATCGAACGGCTTCGCAAAGGCAAGTATAGTTAATCGTATGAAGTTTGACCATGTAACCCAAATAAGGAATTTTATACCTTAAATAAAGCAAATAGTTTATAAAAACTTTATTAACTATCTAAAATCACTTTTCAAAATATCGTATTTTAAGTTAAAAAAAGGAGTTGGTTTATTTTCACAAACCAACTTCCAACCCAAACAAATAAACACAAAAACTATCTTGTCAAAACGACTTTTCTATACTTGAATATTTACAACTTCATTCAATTGCGATGCAAAGGTAATATCAATTGATTGTAGCAAATCGGACGATGTATCCCAAAATAGGTAATTTTGTATCCCAAACATGCCAAATTATATTCCGACATCTATTTTTACCATAATTTAATCTTGCTTTATGGACAATAAATCTGTCTGAGTAATGAATAAGAAAAAAAAGGGAGTTGGTTTATTCTCACAAACCAACTTCCAACCCAAACAAATAAACACAAAAACTATCTTGTCAAAATGAATTCTCTATGAAATGCTTCATGCAATTCCTTTCAATTGCGATGCAAAGGTAATAGCACTTGACCGTAGCAAGTGTGACAATGTATCCCAGCAAGTGTGGTTTTGTATCCCAAATAGGGTAGATTAGATTCCGACAGCTATTTTTACGGTAATGTAATATCGCAATTTGCGCCGTCCAGATTGTAGAACTTCAGTTTTGCCCGAAGTTGTTTTGAGAGCGACACGATGAGCTGAGTGCCAAAAGTAGGTGTTTTCTCGGGAGAGAAATTATTAGGCAATCCCTCCCCATTGTCGGCGTAATGAAATTTCTTTTTTTGGAGTTGAATCGTCAATTTTGCTTCAGATACTGAGGGGTAAGCGTATTTAAATGAATTGGTTAAAAGTTCGTTGATGATTAAGCCCATAGGCAACGCTACATCAACGCTCATGGGCGTTTTTTCAATCGAAATATTTCGCTCAAAAGGCTTATCCAATAAGTCGTGGGTCAGAAGAAGTTTGTCTATCAAATCGTGAATAAATTTTTCGAGATTGATATTTTCAACATCATCCGTTCTATAAAGTTGTTGATGAATAAGCGATAAAGCATCCAAACGGGCTTGGCTTTCGTTCAAAACTTCTTTCACCATCGGGTCTTTAATCTGTCTTGCTTGCAAACGCATGATGCTCGAAACGGTTTGAAGATTGTTCTTAACCCGATGATTCAGTTCTTTCAAAAGCAAAGCATTACGCTCTTTTGCCCTTCGTGATTGCCGAGCGAAATACAATAAAAACAATATACCTACTGCCATCAACATGGTGATGCCTATCAAACCTCTCCAAATTCTGTTTTGCTGATTTATGGTTTCATTTTGTTTTTCAATTTGGGCATCTTTTCTTTCTAAATCAAATTCTTGTCTCAATCTTTGAATAGATTCAAAATTATTAAGGCTCAGAAGCGTATCTCGGATTAATAATTCTTTCTTTTTGAAAAATAAAGAGCGACCAAAATCTTGTTTTTTTTCATAAAAAGCACTTACCAAAGCGTAAGCA
The DNA here is from genome assembly GCA_043728105.1 of Saprospiraceae bacterium. Taxonomy (GTDB): domain Bacteria; phylum Bacteroidota; class Bacteroidia; order Chitinophagales; family Saprospiraceae; genus JAAFJT01. The sequence goes on from JAYTMW010000432.1 coordinate 23,686, forward strand.
TCCATTTTATCCGTAAAAGAAGTTGACATCAATGCTTTTCGCAGGCAACTATCCGCAAATCTTTTGGCTTGATCTATCGAACCCTCTGAAAGCAATTGATAGCCTTCCTTCGTTTTTTCCCACGGCAAATCACCATCAAAATAAATACGTCTTCTTTCAAAATTATATTTTTTTTCCTCCTTTATGTCCACCGAATCTAAGTCAATACTTTTAGGATTGCCTTGAAAACCCCTCAGTTTTGGCGATAAGAAAAGTAGGAAAAATAATAAATACGGAAAATAATATTTCATAAACACTTATTAATCAATCTTTTATAAAATACTAAATCGTTTCAAAAAATCATCTCTGTAACTCGGCGTTAAGGAAATACTTTTACCCGCAATGATAATTTCAGAATCCGAAAACTCTTCTACATTCAAAACATTGATGGCAAAAGACCGATGCACACGCACCACCGTAAGGTCATTGAGTTTTTCAATAACCGTAGTAAGCGGCAATCTTATTATAAATTTTTGTTTTTTGGTCACCAAAAAAGTATGATTCCTATCAGCTTCCAAATACAACAATTCGTCAATACCGAACTTTACAAAACGCACCTGATGCCTCACAAAAACATTCTCTCCCAAGCGCAAAATTGAGTCTGCCGTTAGCTTCAAGTTAATATCCAATTCTTCATTGGGCGTGTTCAAATACTGAGGGGTATCCTTTTTTTCAAAATTTGTGAGCGCCAATTCAATGCTTACGAGCAATTGTTTCTCGTCAAAAGGCTTGAAAAGATATGCCGCAGGGTTAGTCGCTTTGGCTCGTTCTATGGTTGCGTGATCCGCCTGACCCGTTAAATAAATGAAAGGAACACGCCTGATAACATTACATTGTTGCGCCAACTCAATGCCATCCATGCCACCATAAAGCTGAATATCAATGAGCATAAGATCAGGTTCGTGCAATAAATAGAGCGAATATGCCTCCTCACCCGCATCAGCAATGCCAACCACATCAAAGCCCCAATCAGAGAGAATGGCTTCAAGGTCACGGGCTATCAACATTTCATCTTCTACAATAAGAATTTTTGCTACACTCATTTTGGCTAATCTTTGTTATGGCTTTTCAAATCAATGTTTAAACAATTGATTGTCAACAATTTAGGTTAAAATTTACAAGAGCAAAGTTGCAAAATTCATCATTAAATACAACATGCTTTACATTTTTTTTTAGGAGAAATAAGGCGGAGTAAGTACGGAGTGCTGAATAGACGTAATGAGTAATGAGTAATATGGGTAATGAGTAATGGGTAATATGAGTGAATGGGTAATGTGCTTTTATTGTTTCTTCGTTCCCAATGTACTACTGGGAGTTTATTTTCTACTGACTACTTAAAAAAAACTCAAACAATAACCTTCAAAATCCGTTTATCATAACTATACAACAGCAGCGACAAAAAGCAAAGAAATACCTTCTTTTGATTCATTCTAAAAAAACAAAATACCCCCTCAGTATCAAAGTCTTTTTTGTATCTTTGCGGCGCAAAAATTTAATTTTTAAGGATTTTTTGAATGACAAAACAACAGAACATACGCAACTTTTGCGTCATAGCTCACATTGACCACGGCAAGAGTACACTCTCTGACCGTTTGTTAGAATTTACAAAAACCATCGCCGAGCGAGATATGCAACACCAAGCCCTCGACGATATGGATTTGGAA
>JAYTMW010000433.1:0-11387 GCA_043728105.1 Saprospiraceae bacterium
ACCTGATGCGAGTTCTTGAATATTCATCTCTGGGTTTACCCCCCTCAGTATTTCACGCTTTAAAACTTGCCCGTTGAGGTTTATGATTTCAATATCAAAGTTTTCTACATTTTGATTTGCTGTATTTATGGTTAAGATACCCGTTGTGGGGTTTGGAAAAACGGTAAAATTTTCGAATATTTCTTCTGTTGCTGTATTGAGGCTATCACATGTATAGTTAGCAGGAGGTGTAGAAAATAAAGCATTGTTTGGCAAACTACTGTAATTCGCATAAGGTAATTCAATAGCATGAGGCTTAAAGTCGCACAAAGTACCAGGGCAGTTAGGTCTATTAATTACACTTAAATATTTATGAAAAAATGGTGAAGAAATATAAATTTTTCCATCTGGTGCAAGTTTCGCAAAATATAATTCACCTTGTCCTGGCTTAAAAATTGTTTTTGATAAGTCAGCTATCAATTGCCTACTTTGTTGTACATCAATGGCTTTCAAATCATATTGAAATAAATCAGACCTTGAAGCTAAATACAAATATCGAGAATTAGTGGAAAATGCAACCCCTCGTAAATAAGCAATTGTATCTTGAACAGGAAATGTTAAAGTCATGGGGTTTGATAAAATACCCGTTGAATTATTGAATTGATAAACTGAAGCAAATGTCTTATTACTTACACGAGCTATAAGACTGGCATCGGGTGAAGCATCTATTTGATTACTTGCATCGTCTAATATATTCCAAGTTATACCCATACATTGCTTTGTGAATGGTTTTAAACCTGTTGGTGTAAGCTCTGTTATAAGTAAACAATTTGAGTTCCACTTAGGAACGACTATCCACCAATTTTTTCCATTCTTATGTTTTATGGCTTTGACACCGCCCATAGCTAAGGTATCAGATATAGCTATTTTTTTAAATTCAACCACTGCTCCCAAACCATTTTTTAATCTCATATCAACAATATGATAATGTAATTTGTATGGAATAGGTGGTAAACTTATTCCATTGGGGAATCTATCAAGATCTAAATTAAAAACAACTTTTAAATAGGGGGAATCGGGATAAGGGAGAATTATGTTGTTTTGCTGAACAGGAAAATCCCCATCTTCTTTTTCTTTACACCAACTTCTATAAGTGAAGGGCGAATTGATACTATCGCCACCTGATAATAGTTTGAACTCTTTATTTAAAATAAAACAACCGCCAGTGGACAAAAGTATATTTCCACTACTATCACTTAAAGTAGTATTGTCAAAGCCTACTCCATATTGAGGTAGTGGATTTATAGATTTTAGGATTAACTGCCCAGAAGTAAAATCTAAGTGACTAAAATTTCCTAAAACCCATTGATGTCCACTTTTGTCTTGAGAAAAAAGCGCATTACTATAAATCAAAAAAAGAATTAAAATTTTTTTCATGCTATAAAAATTGAAAGGCATACTCAATGTGTTTGATTGAGTATGCCTAAATGATGCAATGTTTAATGCGTTACACTAAATTTAATAGCCTTAACTTCTCCATTTGATAGGTTTACTTTAGCAATATACATACCTTCGGATAATTCAGTTTTTAAGGTATTATGTCCACTTCCCAAATTAAATGTTTTTGTTAAACTACCTGCTACATTGTATATATCTACCTTTGCAGTTAAGTCAGATGGTATATTAATATTTAATATCTCTTTTGATGGATTTGGATATAAGATAACTGTTTTTTTCAGATATTCATCGGTCTTTTGCAAATAAGGAGGGGTTTCTATTAACTCCTCTTTGGGTCTTGCTTCACAGGTTTCGACAGACTTTAAAGCTTCTTGTCGTTCTGTCGGAGACAAAAATCCCCTTGCCATATAAACAATTTTACCACCTTCAGTTACACAAGTACTGGCAATTTTTTTCAAAATTAATCTTTGTTCAGATGTAAATTGACCATTATCATTTGATAGCGCATCGGTATAAATCTGATAGACTTCTTTAAAATATTTTTCAGGTAGTGATGTTGATATCACATTGTCAGCATCTGATTTGATTTTTTTGAACTTTAATTTTTTTTCTTTTTTATCTTCGTTATAGATATCTTGGATAGCCATAGATAATTCTAAGCGTTCTGTAATTTGCTGCTTCATAACTTCACGGGTAGGGCGCACATTTTTATTGTACTTCTTCATCTTTTCTTCAAGATTTTCTATTTTTCTATGTAATGCTTGAATTTTTGATAGTTTTATAGCATCAATAATTTGTGCTTCTTCTACATCCTGTTTTAGCTTAACTAATTTTCCAATATTGCTAAATTCATGCTTTTGAGCAAAAGACTTTATATCAGGGTGGTCGTTAATCAACTTATTATTTTTTTTAATTTTTTTTTGGAGGTACATCTCACCGTCAAAAGTGATAGCATTGTTATTCATTAATCGAGCATAAGTACCATTTGCAATAGCAGGATCTAATTGAGGATCGACTTCGGAATTAGTTTGTAGCCCCGCTGCTTGTACCAAGCATGAGCTAATAGGAGGATTTATAGGCTTTCCTTCAAAAAAAGTATTATTATTAGGAAAAACATCGGCAGGGAAGAATGGTGAATTATTCGAATTGGTAGATTGAGGCGTATGTACTGTAAATAGAGAAAATCTTGCAAGTCCAGGATCATTATGTCTTACTTGGGGATTAACCACAGCGCCAAGTAGATTAGGGCCAGAAATCCATTGATTCCCTTTGTTGTATTGAGTCCCTATCACGCCACTATTCGTTATCCATAAATTACGTTGATCTCTTCCAACCGTTGTATTATTTCTAAAATCTAAATTTTGACATTGTCCCAAAAAAAAGAAAGATACACTCGAGGCAAAATTATCAGTATTGTTGCAAATTTTTGTATTCTCAAAATTTCTAAGAGACAATAAAGAACTTCCAAGAATGTTAAAATTACCTCTATTAGCGACATTATCACTAATTTCATTATTCGATCCAGTTGACCCATCTAATCGGCAATAATACGCAAATCCTGAAATATAGGTATTACCAATGATTTTCAATCCGTTTTTATTGCCAAAATCAGCATTGATACCAGTAGTAGAGCCTACGTTTCCACTTGAGGGTATATTAAAATCAAATGTATTGTTTTCAACTGTAACAGAACTTCCAGGAATAAAGTTTCCTTCCAGATTAACACCTAAGGAGTATCCAATTTGGAAACCTTGACTAGGATGAAAATTGTATTGTTCAAGATAGTTACCACCAATTAGAGCCGTGAGTATCGGATCCACGGGAAAACCTGCCGTGGTTATCTCTATCCCTCTGGACAAGTTCCGTTGTCTTCTCAAAAAAGTTAAATTATTGTTAATGACAGTAAGATTATTCCCAGCTACGGGATCTTTAATGCGAACCATAAATCTACCTTTAAGAGGATCTGCTGCATCATCCCTATTTAATAGCTCAAATCTACTAGCTTGGCAGTTTAATACTTTTGATTCGAGAAAATCTATTCCATAATACTCAATATCTTTGAAATGGGAGGCTACAACATTGAGTTGTTCACCACCAATAAATTCAACACATTTGTCTTCAATTTTATCAAAGAAATATTGGTTTACATCAAATATTGTGTAACTACCATTGATTTCAACTCCCTTTTTTAAATCTTTAAAATAATTTAAATAATTCCCATAATTATAAGCCAAAGCATAAGGCACATTTTTAATTCTAATACCAACATCACCTCTTGCAGAACCATCATTCAAAGCGGAAGTACTCCAAAATTTGTTATTATATAAATAACTAATCCGAGGCAAAAAACAGAAATAACTACAATTAGTTGCTTGTACGTTAATAGCTATCTTGTTTCTATCAAAGATATTTCCATCAGAATGGATACTGCTAAAAGCGGCATCATTCGCATTTATGGCTATTTCTGCATCCTCTATCCTACAATTTGTCATTTCGACATAATTTAAAAGACTCATTTCGATACCTTTCCAAAGACCTCCACAAGCAAATATTTTTGTATTATTCAATTGAAAAGAGATAGCACTCCAAAAGCTTAAAGAAGCCAGTAAGATTTTTTTACCCGGTGACACTTTGATAACAGCATTGGAAATGTAGAAATTATCATTAATCGTGAAATCTCCTATTACTTTCATGTATGTTCCAGAAGGAAGACTACTCCCAATTTGGGATGACGTAGTAATACCCGATGCAGAACCTACTCCAACTTCAAGAGTATAAGTGGAACTACCATATTGACTACACAGGGTTTGGGAGAAAACGTTAAACTGTAACACGAAAAAGAATAGAGTTAGTGCGTGTTGCGTGTTGCGTGTTGCGTGTTGCGTGTTGCGTGTTGCGTGTTGCGTGTTGCATTCATTTTGAATAAAAGTTTAGTTAAGAAAATAATCATAAAAATGCAATATTGCGGTTTTTTATTGTTAAGCGAAAGGTTAGAAGGGTGTATTTTTGAAATATTTTTATCTAAAATTTTAAATTAAAATATATTTACATATCAATATTAGGCAATAAAAAAAGGTTCAAAAATACCCCCTCAGTATTTTGAACCTTTTTTTATAACTTATTGATAATGAACGAATTAGAAAGAATAACTCATAATTCATAACTCATAACTAACCCTCCATTTCCATCAAAGCCGATTCCCATTTCTCCATTTCGCCCGCCAATTCTTTTTTCAAATCATTGTATTGGTTCAATATTTTTTGGCTATCGGGCTTGTTGTAAAAATCGTCTTTACCCATTATTTTTTCTAAATCAGCCACTTTTGATTCTAATTCGGCAATGCGTTTTTCAGCATTTTGAACGGTGCGTTCTGCCTTCTTTTTGTCGCCATTATTGCCGTTGCTGTTGCTGCCGTTTGCGCCATTTTTCCCGTTTGAGCCGTTGCTAAAATGTCCATTAGCGGAAAGGGCGGCGTTGGGATTGACGGTGCGCATTTCGACCTCACGCATGTTTTCCATCTGACGTTTATCGAGGAAATAATTGACATCGCCGAGGTATTCGTAGAGCTTTCTGTCTCTAAATTCGATGGTTCTATTGGTCAAGCCTTTCAAGAAATCTCTATCATGCGATACGACGATTAATGTGCCGTCATAGTTCATCAAAGCCTCTTTCAAAACCTCTTTCGATACCATGTCTAAATGGTTCGTCGGCTCATCAAGTAACAGTAAATTAAACGGTTTTAGAAGCAAACATGCCATTGCTAACCTCGCTCGCTCACCACCACTCAACACCGAAACTTTCTTATCCGCATCTTCACCCGAAAACATGAAAGCACCCAAAATAGAGCGCAAACGTGGGCGCATCTCAGGCGTTGCGTGCATTTCCATCGTCTCAAAAACGGTCATGGTAGGGTAAATCGCTTCCGCTTGATTTTGAGCGTAATAGCCCACTTGAACGTTGTGTCCGAGCGTGGATAACCCCTCAGTATAAGCCTCATTTCCGACCAAAATTTTAGCCAAAGTGGTCTTGCCTTGTCCGTTTTGACCCACAAAAGCGACACGGTCTCCCCTATCTAATTTTAAATCTATTTTCTCTAAAATAACCGATTCGCCATACGCTTTACTCAAATCTTCTGCCTCAACCACCACTTGTCCGCTACGGGGTGACGGTGGAAATTTGATGTTCATACTCGCCACATCTTCTTCGTCAAGTTCGATTCTATCCACCTTATCCAATTGCTTTTGCATACTTTGCGCCATGCTCGTTTTAGTGGCTTTTGCCATAAATCGGCTGATGGTACGCTCCCGTTGCGCAATCATTTTCTGTTGATTTCCGAAGGCATTTTTCAACAATTCACGGCGTTCTGCCCGCATTTCGACGTATTTTGTGTAAGATGCCTTATAATCATACACCTTACCCATTTCAATTTCGATGGTGCGTTTTGTCGTATTATCCAAAAATTGCTTATCGTGCGAAATAACCACGACTGCGCCTGGATAATCTTCCAAAAAGCGTTCAAGCCACATAATTGACTCAATATCCAAATGGTTCGTCGGCTCATCCAGAAGCAAATAGTCGGGACGTTGCAAAAGCATTTTCGCCAACTCAATCCGCATCTGCCAACCACCGCTGAACTCGTCGGTCATGCGTTCCATATCCGCCGATTTGAAGCCGAGGCCCCTCAGTATGCGCTCCGCATCAGCTTGTGCCGTGTCGCCGCCGAGGATGTGAAAACGCTCCGTGGCTTCGCTCACATCGTGAATCAAATCCATGTAGCTATCCGTTTCGTAGTCGGTACGCTCCGTGAGTTCTATGTTCAATCTTTCGATTTCATCTTCCAATTTTTTAACTTCATCAAACGCCGTTAAAGTCTCGTTCAAAACGGTTTTACCCTTTGGCGTTGACATATCTTGATGCAAATAGCCAACCGTTGTGTTATTGGGTCTCGACACACTACCGCCGCCGTTTGGGTTGATAAAATTCGCCATAATTTTCATCATGGTAGATTTGCCCGCACCATTGCGACCCGCAAGACCCACACGATCACGCTCACCAATTACCAAATTGACACTATCAAAAAGAGATCTTTCACCGTAATGAACACTCACATTGCTTACTGAAATCATTGTAAAAAGAGTATTGAGTAATGCGTATTGCGTTGCGTAAACACTTGAAAATCAATGAGTTAGCACATTTTAATCCGCATTATTTTTTTATAAAAAATTAATTAATCAAAATGTAAAAATGTATTTCACCAAAAATTTCTTTTTGGCGGCGCAAATTTACACATTTTAACGATGAAAAAAGCAGGTTTGTTTAGATTATGCTTTTATTTAATAAAAAATTAAGCCATTTGTGAGAAGGGGTTTAGCCAATTATTACAAGCATTCATCTTACAAGCATGTCAAATGCTAAAAAGGGTTCATATATAGAGACGGAACTAAATCCGAAAAGTCATTGTTTTAAATCCATTCTTTCATCAAAAACTAAAATCTAAGCATCTATGAAAAACGCAATTATTCTTTTTTTATCCTTTTTGTTTGTCCAAAACCTATCAGCCCAACAACCTTTTGACATCAACAAAGTGCCTATTTCTAAGGCAGATTTGGGTGTATTTCCTTATTTCAAAACGTTTCCAAATTTTTCCTGTCGCAATTCGAGCGATTCAATGACCGTAGAAGTGAATCGTACTTATTTTTTTGACGGCAAAACCTATCTGACCATTGACGGCAAAGTGTCGGCTCAAAATATTACGGTGTATGACGGATATAAACCACACGCTTCGGAGTTTCAAATCATTCAAGAGTTTGATAAAATTGTGGCTACGTTGGGCGGTGTTAAATTTTATTCGGGCGAATTACCCACCAATGCGCTAAAAACGGTGGCGGGAACGGATGATATTGTTAAACTTCAAAGCAAATATAGTCTCGCACCTTCGGCGCATTACGGCGTTGTGGAATACGTGATTAAAACCGCCGATAAGGAAGTTTGGATACAATTACAACCGTTTTCAATGGGGTCTAATTTTTATACGCTGTTGATTGTGGAGAAAAAAACATCGCTTTTAATGACCAATACCAATAAGAAAAATACCATTTTAGAAGAACTTGAAAAGAAAAATGATACCAACGTAGGCGTTAGTTTTGAACTCGACGGAGAAAAACTTTTGACCGAATCGAAGGATGAAATACTCAATATTGTTGGCATTTTTCAAAAAAATCCGACTTGGAAATTGAAAATAAACGTCCATTGCGCTCCCATCGGCAAGCCTGAAAATGCTTTAGCTTTGACTCAAAAAAGAGCCGTTGCCATCCAAAAAGAACTCGTAGAATTGGGCATAAAAGCCGCTTCAATTGACGTAAAAGGTGTGGGCGATGTGAAACCACTTTTGCCAAATGATTCGGAGAAAAATCGGTTGTTGAATGGTCGTTTGGAGATTGTGAAGTATTAAGATTTGTTTTTATGTCAATTTTAAACCGCTGATTGCGCTGATTTTGCAGATTAACGCTGATTTTTTAATCTAATTTTTTAATAATCTGCGCTAAATCTGCTAAATCTGCAAAATCAGCATAATCAGCGGTTTAAAAATTTACGCTGTGTGACATCAAAAAAATCCCCCCAGTATCGTTAAAATACTGAGGGGATATTTTTATCTATAAAAATATTTTTCTTCAATAAAACAGTAAAAGCATCTGCATCATTACGAGGATTTTCTCCTAAAACACCAATTTTAATTTGTTTCATCTATTTCTTCTAAATTTGAATGAACCCAATAATTGCTTAAAAAACCTGTTGTTTGCATATACTTTTGACCTTTTTTAAGTTGTTTTTCGCTCAACTTGTGCATTTGAGTTCCTTTTTCATGGTCAAAATTGGTAATGATAACTCTATCTAATTCATCCGTTTTTAGTATATTTAATACTTCGGGTGAATGAGTTGTTATGATAATTTGCTTATCTTCTGCTTCCTCTTTTAGAAATTGCATCAACAAATAAAGTTGGTCTGGATGTATGCCTAACTCTGGTTCTTCTATAAAAATTGAACCTTCAATAATTGAATAATTGATAGAGAAATAAATTGTTGTAATTAAATAAAACAATCTCTTTGTTCCATCTGAAAGCTGATTCCAATAACACCATTCATTATTAATGAAAAATTTTAATAAGATATTATCAAACGTAACTACATCTTGTTCTTGATATCTAACAATCCTTTTTTTGTCAAATGAAATATCTTTAATAGGTGTGAAAGAGTTAAGCACGGATTTAATGCCTTCAATGTTTAACGCATCATCAATGTTTTCCAGTTTCTCTTTATCTCTAAAATTAGAGGCACTCGAAATTACAATAAAGCGAGATAGTGATTGAAGACTTTCGTGAAAATGAGACCAAACAACTTCTCGTTCTCGTTTCTGAAATTTGATTTTGGCAGGCTCTGTTAGAAATTGTGTGTAGTTGTTAGGTAATCCATAATACACAAAAGTAGGTCGAAAAGAACTAACAAAAAAAGTATCAAATATATTGCCCTCCTGCTAGTAAGGTGCTTCTATTATTCTGTTATCTAAAAATGTTCTCCATTTACTCTGATAAACTATATTTTGATTTAATTTATGAACAGATGTATAATAAAAATTATATTTTTGATTTGCATCGTTTTCAGTACTACGTCCTCCCCATTTTAATTCTCTTAGAGCATTATCATAATCATGTGCTTGTATTGTTGCTTCAAAGTCTTTTTCTAAAAAAGAATTATATGAAGCAATTTCTAAGAACTCAAAAAAATTCGTCTTCCCACTACCATTTGGCCCAATGATAACATTCAAACCTGGCTTGAAATCAATTTCCAAGTCACGAATACTTTTGTAGCCTTTTAAATGAACCTTACTGATGTAGGCTTTTTTATTGTCATTCATATTTTTATCTATTTTTGCAAAAATACTGAGGGGGTATCATAAAAAGAAATTAATGCTTTTGTTTCTTTTACATGCACATTTTTATAGCCAACAAAACTTATTCGACAATATGCCTTTTTAATGTCATTTCTCACCCCTTTTCAAAATACAAATGATAGTGATTACTACACTTCGGATTAAAATCCGCTTCACATTTTGGACAAATAGAATCACTTTTCATATACTCATTAATAGTCATTTCATGCTTGCATACACCACACAAAATAGCCAAAGTATCAAACTCGTTTTTGAGCCAAATTTGGGGTGCATGATGCGCCGCTTCTTCGTGGCATGAAAAGCAAGGATAGTACGTATCACAGCACCTAAATTTGATGGCAATGGTGTCTAAAACCGAATGATAATGCGTACATCGGGTTTCATTATCAACGGTGTTTCCTTTAATTAGGGGTATTTTTCTATTCATTTTTAAGCATTTTATAAGAAAAAACAGTCAAAATACTGAGGGGGTATATGCTTCAACTCTACAAGGGTTTCTAACCCTGTCCATTACCCACAAGTTTTTAAACACCACAGTCCCGTAGGAACGGTTCATATCGTAGCCGTGGATTTCAATCCACGGGTGTGAAAAACACCATTTTCCAGAGTTCCGTAGGAACGGCACATATAAAGAATGACTAAATGCACCGTTCCTACGGAACTCAATTAAATATTAATCCTTATTCTACCGTGGATTGAAATCCACGGCTACAATATGAGCCGTTCCTACGGAACTATAATGTTTAAAAGATGTGGGTAATGGACAGGGTTTCAAACCCTTGGAGAGTTATATCTACAAATTATTCTGCAAAATATAAACCAAAGCACCCGCAAAATAACCCAACAAAGCCAACCAACTAATGCGTTTTACGTACCAAAAAAAGTCCATTTTTTCCAAACCCATTGCCGCCACACCCGCTGCCGAACCGATGATTAAACAACTGCCGCCCGTGCCTGTTGCGTAGGCCAAAAATTCCCATAAAAAGTGGTCGGGTGGATAATCGGTCAAACTATACATGCCTTGCGTGGCGGCCACCAAAGGCACATTATCCACCACCGCCGAAAGCAAACCAATGATGATAACAATGACCGATTGATTGCCAATCGAAGCCGTCAACCATTGCGCCGCTTGCGTCAAAAGCCCCACCGATTGCAAGGCAGAAATGCTGATTAAAATGCCTAAAAAGAACAAAATGCTCGGTGTATCTATCTTTTGAAGGGCTGATACGACGGATAACATCTCTTTTTCTGTCGTATCTTTTTTATGTATCAACTCTGTTATAATCCACATGACACCCAAGCCTAAGAGCATAGCCATGAAGGGCGGTAAGTGCGTGAGGGTTTTAAAAAGGGGTATAAAAAGAAAAATACTGATGCCGAGAAAGAAGATAAAATTACGTTTGAAAGGTGTCGTCGTCAAATTTTTTGAAAAATACTGAGGGGCCTCTACATCGCCTTTTAACCTAAAAGAAATTATGGTGACAGGTACTAAAAGGCACATCAAACTTGGCAAAAACAAACGTGTAATAATGTTCAACGGCGTGATTTGCCCACCAATCCAGAGCATTGTTGTTGTCACGTCACCCAAAGGCGACCATGCGCCACCTGCATTGGCTGCAATGATGGTCACACCCGCAAAAAGCAAACGTTGTTCACGGTCGTTGATGATTTTTCGGAGCATCGAAATGATGACAATTGTGGTCGTCAAATTATCTAAAATAGCGGATAGAAAAAACGTTGTGATAGAGATAATCCAAAGCAATTTTCTAATATTTTTGGTTTTTATGCGTTCCGTAATGAGTTGAAAACCATCGTGAGCGTCTATCAATTCCACAATCGTCATGGCTCCCAAAAGGAAAAAAAGGATGCCCGAAATATCCCCCATTTGCTCCATGAGTTGATGCGTGACAGCGTGTTTATCGTGTTGAGAAACGATGTAAATAGTCCAACACAACACGCCCGTCACCAAAGCACTTGCCGCTTTATCTATTTTGATAAAATC
>JAYTMW010000434.1:0-22583 GCA_043728105.1 Saprospiraceae bacterium
CAGTTGGATTTAAAACCCATCGGGACAAAATTGGTGACTTATTTTAGTTATTTGAGTGAAATTCCTGACAGTTATCGGTTACAATTTTCGGATTTTGAAGGTAAATTAAAAATGTGGGAGAAGGTTATTTGAGCTACGAATTTACGAATTTACGAATTTACGAATTTTAGATTTTGTATAACATTTCAAATCCACAATTCGTAAATTCGCAAATTCGTAGCTCAATTTATTAATTTAACTTTGTACTTAATTTTTAATTTTTAATTCAAACAGAATTCTATCTTTGCGGGCATGAAAGAGAAAATTCTTATCCTTGATTTTGGCTCACAATATACACAATTGATAGCCCGCCGCATTAGAGAACTCAACGTTTATTCCGAGATAGTGCCGTTCAATAAAATTCCTGTTTTGGATGATTCCATTAAAGCCGTGATTCTGTCGGGCAGCCCTTTTTCGGTGCTTGATGACAATGCTTTGAGGGCAGATTTGGATAAAATAGTCGGTAAAAAGCCTGTTTTGGGCATTTGTTACGGGGCGCAATTGACGGCGCAATACTTCGGTGGCGAGGTTGGAAAGTCGCACAAACGGGAATATGGGAAGGCTTTGTTGAAAAATATTTATAAAAAAGATAAATTTTTAAAAGGTGTAAAAACCAATAGCCAAGTATGGATGTCGCACAGTGATACGGTCAAAAAGCTGCCCGAAGGCTTTGAATTATTGGCTGATACTGAGGGGGGTGCGGTTGCGGCTTTCAAAAAAATCGCAAAACCGAAGGAAATGCCCCTTTATTGCATCCAATTTCACCCCGAAGTGACGCATAGTTTGGATGGTTTGAAAATCTTGAAAAATTTTGTGATTGACATTGCGGGTTGCTCGGGCGAGTGGACTCCCGCTTCTTTCGTTGACCAAACGGTGGATGGCTTGAAAAAACAAATTGGCGACGATTCGGTGCTTTTGGCTTTGTCGGGCGGCGTGGATTCAAGCGTGGCGGCTTTGATTTTGCACAAGGCGATTGGCAAGCGTTTGTACTGTTTTTTCATCGACAATGGTTTGTTGCGGAAGAACGAATTTGAGGAAGTGATGGCCTCTTACAAAGACATGGGTTTGAACGTAAAAGGTGTGGATGCGACCACTAAATTTTATGACGCATTGAAAGGCATCAGCGAGCCAGAAGCGAAGCGAAAAGCGATTGGCAAGGCGTTTATTGAGGTTTTTGAAGAAGAATCGGTTAAATTTAAAGGTATTGAGTGGTTGGCACAAGGCACAATTTATCCCGATGTGATTGAATCCATCAGCGTGCATGGGCCTTCTGTGACCATAAAATCGCACCATAATGTGGGTGGTTTGCCCGACAAATTGAAGTTGAAAATTGTTGAACCATTGCGTTTTTTGTTCAAAGACGAGGTGCGTAGAGTGGGGAAGGAGTTGGGTTTAGACCCTAAGATTTTGTACCGTCATCCGTTTCCGGGGCCGGGATTGGGCATCCGTATTTTGGGTGAAATCACGGTAGATAAAGTCAAAATGCTGCAAGATGCGGACGCTATTTACATCAATGGTTTGAAAAAACACGGTCTTTACGACAAAGTTTGGCAAGCGGGAACAATCCTTTTGCCTATTTATTCGGTCGGTGTGATGGGTGACGAGCGCACGTATGAACAAACGGTTGCTCTCCGGGCGGTTGATTCGCAAGACGGTATGACGGCTGAATGGTCGAAGCTGCCTTACGAGTTTTTGGCAGAAATTTCGACAGATATTATTAATTCGGTGAAGGGGATTAATCGAGTTGTGTATGATATTTCGACGAAGCCACCCGCTACTATTGAGTGGGAATAATTAGTTAGCTGTCAGCTTCCAGCAATAAGATTTCAGCCACAAAACGCAAATTCTTTAAGAATTTGTCGTAAAAAGCCGGTTTCTGACGGCTCAAAGCTGACGGCTAAGTAGTTAAACATTTTTTTAAGCCGTCTCGTAGTAATCCAAATCCTTTCCAAAAGTTTCTTCCAAATTTAAAATTGCCAACAGCGCAACGCCTAAACACGCAATGCCAATCCATAAGGCACTGTTGACCGTTCCATTTGTTTTTTCAATGGATTTGTAGGCCAAAGTAATCAAAATGACGGCTCCTCTCACAAAATTTGGGGCGGTGGTTGTGACAGTTGCTCTTAAATTTGTGCCAAATTGTTCGCTCGCAATGGTGACAAAAAGTCCCCAATATCCTGAAGTGATACCCAAAAAGAAGCATAACATTAAAAATACTGAGGGGGTAAGGCTATTCATAAAAAGCACTGTTAAACTCATTCCCATACAGGCTAAAATATAAACAATTACAATTTTTTTTCTGCTTTTGAAAACTTGACTCATCCAACCACAAATTAAATCTCCGACTGAGAGACCTATGTAGGCATACATCACGGCATCGGCTACACTTACTTTGCCTTGAACGTGCGTTGCTTCAGCTATCTTGGGAGAAAATTTTATCAAAATTCCCAAGGTGTACCATATCGGAATGCCCAATAAAATGCACCACATATATTTTACAAAACGTTCTTTACTCGTGAAAAGGGCAAAGAAATTGCCTTTGGATACCCCCTCAGTATTTTTGAGATTTTCGAACATTCCAGACTCAAAAGATTGAAAACGCAATAATAAAAGCATCAAACCCAAGCCGCCGCCAATGAAATAAGCGGTTTGCCAATTAATATCGCCCACATTCACTGCCTTACTTACAAAAGCCGCTGCAACTGCACCCAAAGCACCCATTGCCACAACCACAACTGTGCCTATACCTCTTGTTTCTTTTGACATTAACTCCGAAACGAGGGTGATGGCAGCACCCAATTCGCCAGCTAAACCGAATCCCGCTACGAAACGGAGAATGGAGTAGGAAGTGGTATCGGTGACAAAACCATTGGCAAAATTAGCTAAGGAATATATGAGAATTGACCCAAAAAGGGTGGATTTTCGACCTAACCGGTCACCCATTATGCCCCACACTAAGCCACCTAAGAGCATTCCGCCCATTTGAAAATTGAACAAAACGTAGTCATAATAATAATCAACGTCTTGAGGTGAGAGGTTCAAACCCTTAACACCAAGGCTGGCTTTACCGATGACGTTAAACAATTGAATGTCAAAAATGTCAACGAAATAACCCAATGCGGCAATCAAAACGGTGAACCAAATTTGTTTTTTGCTTTTGTTTTCCATAATATTTTTGATTGGTGATTCAGTCATTAGTGATTGGGTGATTAGTGATTTCACTAATTATCCGACCATTAAAAACCAATCACTAAAGTTCAAAATTGAATCCTTCGGAAAGGAATTTTTCATATTTTTCTTTATCAAATTGATACAAACGTGCAGGGCGATGGGCCACGCCTTCTTGCGATTGGTTCAAATCTACAATAAAATCCATGGACAATATTTTTTTACGGAAATTACGTTTATCCAAACCTTTTGGTGGTTCAAGTTCCAAAATGGCTTCATAAAGATGTTGCAATTCAGTAAGCGTAAACTTTGGTGGCAACAATTCAAAGCCAATTGGACGCACTCGAATCCTCTGTTTGAGCGCATCCAGACAATTTTCTAAGATTTTTTTGTGGTCAAAAGCCAAATCTGGCACTTTTGATATACTATGCCACTGTGCTTTTTGAGCAAAGGAAGCGGGTGTAATCGTATAAGCATCAATTTTAACAAGAGACAAATATGCTACGGTAACAACACGCCCCAAAGGATGACGACCGACCGTACCAAAGGTGTGAACTTGCTCTAAATACACATTTTTTATACCTGTTAATTCCTCTAAAATTCGAGAAGCCGATGAGTCAAGTTCTTCGGTAGGATACATAAAATCGCCTGGCAAAGCCCACGCATCCAAATATGGTTCGGCTCCCCGTTTTATGAGCAAAACCTTCAAATCCGCTTCATCGAATCCTAAAATAATATTATCCACCGTCAAAGCGGTCTTGAAAAATTCTTGTGAGAATTGAGCCATTGAACTATGCTGATTTTTCTATCTTGAAATTGAGTTTGTTTTGAAAGGTAAAACTCACAAATTTTTTGGACTTTTTTGTAAAAAGCTTCAAACAAAATAAAAAAGGCTCAAAATAACAGTTATTGCTATAGTTGCAAAACTGTTATTTTGAACCTTTGAGATAGTCACGAATTGCACGAATTTTCACTAATACTAATAAAGAAAATAATAGTGAAAATTTGTATTATTGGTGGCTACCAATCACCACTCGCTCCGCCGCCTCCAAAATCGCCGCCGCCGAAGCCACCAAATCCACCACCACTATCTGAATCACTACCACCGCCACCACCGAAGCCACCACCGCCGCCCCAAAATATCCAACCACCACCGCCGCCGCCGTCAGAATAATGTCTGCGGGGATTACCATAATTGGCATATTGATATTTTTTACCGAAGATGAAAAACAAAATAATGAGTATAAAAATAGCTAAGATGATGTAGAAAACAGTATTATTGGAGCCTTCACTCTGGAGGTCGGTTTGTTCAATTTTATATTCACCACGTGTCGCTTTTTTAATCGCACTTATACCCTTATCAAAGCCTACGTAGAATTGTTGTTGTTTGAAAGCGGGACTAATTTCGTTTGAAATAATGCGTTTGCAAAGAATGTCGGGCAAGGCACCTTCCAAACCATAGCCGGGTGAAATATTGATTTTTTTAGGCTCCAAAGAAACCAAGATCAAAACACCATTATTTTTTGCCTTGCGTCCGATGCCCCATTTGCGACCAATTTCTAAAGCCCAATCTTCAATCGGATAATCACCAATTGAGCGCACTACAACGATTGCTACTTGATTAGAAGAACTGTCATTATAAGCCACTAAGGTTCTTTCAAGGTCAGCAATTTCGCTATAATTGAGCAAACCGCCCAAGTCATTTACCAAACGTTGGGGACTGGGACGTTCTGGCACTTTTGGTTGGCCCCTCAGTATGAGAGAGCCAAAAAGGATGGCGAAAAGCAATATATGCTTGAAATTTGATTTTATATTCAATTGATTATCAGTTATTTAGTTATTGGTGATTAGTTATTGGTTATTGGTGATTAGTTAGTTATTGGTGATTATTGATTAGTTATTGAACTACTCACCAATCCCTAATCCCTAATCACCAATCACTCAATCTTCATTCTTTCGTCTGATAAATGCTTGTTGTTTTTCTGGAATGGCTAAATTTTTACATCTTTTAGGAATAACAACATCTAAAAACTCGGCACCATTTGAGCCATCTATAAAAAACCAAGTACGCCCATTGTCTTCCGAACTGCCTACCAGATAAACTCGTGAACGCAAAAATGATGTATCGTTCATCTCAATCAACATGGTTTGCGGCAATAAGCAATTAATTGAGCTGTCACAAGAAACAAAGAAATAAGGCGTACCAAAATACATGGTGTCAATTTTCACCAACGAATCAACTTTATGCATTTCATCTCGCATAATTTGCGCAAAAGCCACCTCACCACCCATCGCTTCCACCAATCGGGGATGATTCAATTTGGCATAGCGAGTCCAATTTTTTTCTTTAAAAGCACTATCCATGCGTTGGGCTTGGTTTTGTGCATTGAGTCGCCAAATAGCGGTGTCGGTTTGTGCTATCATCTTACTCTTCATCACACACATCAAAGCCATCAAAAAGATGATTTTATTCATAATCATTTAATTTTAATTGATTTACACATTATCTAAATTTGCAATTAAATCAATTTTGGTATTCAATCTATTATCCAATAACGTAATCAGTCACCATAAACTATCGTGTCAGGCAACTCGTTTTTATCATCCGAAGCGTAAGGGAAATGCTCCTTCAAAACATGACCAATACTGATAATAGTTGCACTTAAACCTTCCACTATTCTGTTTTCTACAAAGTGGTCTTTTAGAGTTGCCGCTTCAAGATTCCAAAACTGAAAACCCATTTTTTGATGGATGCCTTCGTCTCCAAAGATGGTAAAACGGCGGTCATTCATAGCTACATATATCAAAACGCCATTGCGTTCACGGGTCGCATGCATCTTCAATTTCTTAAAAATTTCAATCGTCCGCTTTTCAATTTCGCCTTTGCAGTGGCTTTCCACAAACACACGCACCTCACCCGAAGAAGCCAATTCCGCTTCTTTGATGGCTGAAAGAATGTGTTTTTCTTCCGTTTTAGTAAAAAACTTCTTTTTTGTGAACCACATATTTGGGTTATTAGGTGATTGGTGACTAAGTGATGAGGGATTAGTGATTGGTAATTAGTGATTAAATCAATAACCAATCACTAATCTCTAATCACCCAATCACAATTTATTGAGTCGGTTTGTTATCGAATTTTCCTTCAAAACTCGGGGCTTTTTCAGCACCTTTTTCAGCTTGAAACATACCCCTTTCTTTGAAACCAAACATCCCTGCGAAGAGGTTACTTGGGAAAGTCAAAACATTTACGTTGTGAGTTTCAACCGAATTATTATACGTCCTCATTTCGTTTGCAATTCTTCTTTCGCAACCTTCAACAGCCACCCGAAGGTCTCCAAATGCAGCATTTGATTTTAAACTTGGATACTGTTCAGCCACCGACATCAAACGACTCATCGCAAAGCCCAATTGCCCTTGCGACTCTTGAATTTTTTTAATGTTTTCTGGATTCAAGTCATTGGGACTAACTTTAATTTGAGTAGCACTTGCACGAGCCTGTATTACACTTTCTAATACACTTTTCTCGAAATTTGCTTCGGCTTTTACTGTTTCCAATAAATTTGGAATCAAATTTAATCTCGCTTGATATTGCGTTTCTACGTTTGACCATTGCTTATTTACGGCAACATTTGTCTGAACCATGCCGTTGTATTTGCATCCGCCATACAAGAAAATCAAAACGGCTGCACCAATTAATAACAAAGTTGATTGCTTCATAATACTTTACTTTTTTTTTAATTTTAAAATTCGATTTTAATGCGCCATTATAGATTTGTAACTTTCTAAAGTTGACAAATCGTGACATCAATGACAAATTTAGTTTAATTCAAAAAATATCCAATTTTTTATACAAGAATCTTATCAACACGGGGGATAATATCGTCATGTCTTTTGCTTTTCTTTGTATGATAATTAACTCAAATAATCCGAAAATGAGAAAAATAGTTCTTATCACTTTATGCCTTTATGCCCTTTTAACGATGGCAACCCTCAATTACTCGACTAAGGAAACCAAAGAAACGACCAAAAAAATGGCTACAAAATCATTTGAATCGAACCCATTTGTCGTCGTTGAATTGTTCACCTCACAAGGATGTACAAGTTGCCCGCCAGCCGATGAAATATTGAATAAAATGAAATTCCAAACACTTTCGGGACTGAGAGACCTTTCTAAAAAAGACAATATTTTTCCTTTGAGTTTCCACGTTACTTATTGGAATCGCTTGGGTTGGAAAGACTCTTTTAGCCAAATGATCTTTGACGAACGGCAGTACGAATATGGCTCTCGTTTTGCTCTAAATGGGGTTTATACGCCCCAAGTTGTCATCAATGGCAAGGCTGAAATGGTGGGTTCCCATGGACAGAAAATTGAAAAAATGATAGCAGAGAAGCTCGTAGAATCAACCACTTTTTCAATCATATTATCAAAAGAAATAAAGGATAAATCCTTAATAATCAATTATAAAATCAATAAATTAGCAAAAGATTATGATTTTAATGTAGCGTTGGTAGAAAGTGGTATTTCGACTAAAATTCAACGTGGCGAAAACCAAGGTAAGACCTTAAAACACGACAATGTGGTTAGATACTTCAAAATGATAAAAATGACTCAAAATACTGAGGGACCTCTTGAACTTCCTTTTTTGCCAACCGAAAAACAAGCTGTTATTGTTTATTTGCAAGAACCAAATTTAGGGGCCATTGTGGCAGCAACAAAACTATAAGTAATGAGTAAAATAAATAGGTTATTTTTTGCAACACATAGGCACACAGGACACATAGAAGTTACGTAAAGCATTGATTATCAAAATTTTACACATAATACTATGTGTTCTATGTGCCTCGTATGTGTTGCAAAAAAAATATCATACTTGTTTTCTACTCGTTACTAAGTTGCCTAAAAATGTCTATTTATCGAATCTAACTTTTTTGAATAGATTTAATTAATTCAATAGTTGCCTCAATCGAAATACTTAAAGTTTCGGCAATCTCGGAAACACTTTGACCTTGCGAAAGCAACAACTCCGCAAATTTTAACTGTAATAATTTATTTTTTTGTTCAGCTTGTACCTTTTCTTTTCTTTCTTGCTCGACTTTTTGTTCAGCTTGCTCCATTTTTTGTTCTATCTTTTCTTCCGCTTTCTTATACCGTTTTGTTTGTTTGGCTAATTTCGCTTCATATTCATTTTTAATATATTCATTGTGCATTTCATACAAATAAAGGTCCGACACGTATTTGAATTCTTCTGGAGGCAATTTGTCTTTTCTGATTCTATTAATTACTTCAGCCATATCTTTATCGTTTTTATAATTTGAAAAATCTTCTTCCGTATTATTAGGATTGCGGCTGATATTGGCAACATCAAACCATTTATAATAGGGCAAATCTATTCTTTTGTTTTTCACAATATTCTTCTGAAAAACGTAGATCATTCTGTTTTGGGTAAAAAAATCAAGCCCTTTTGTATTATTTTCTAATATTTCTACTACTTTATTCCTTTCAGCCACGATATTTTCAAGGGGTTGTTCCCATATTTTGGTATCCGTAATAAAGGTTTTAGCCGCTTCGGGCAGAGTGGTGAAAGCTATAAAATCTTCTTCAAAACCCAACATATCATCCACCATCCAAATCAAAGTAATAACAGGTTCTAAACCCGAATAGTTCTTTTCTGTATAGGTTTCGCCGTTTGGTTTTGTGTTCGTAATAGGTTGCAAAGTTTCTAATTGCAAAGCCGTTGAAACGCATTGATACAAGTAAAAACGTTTTACAACGTCTATTTTATATTTTTGCTGCATCTCAACCACAACGTATTGACCGTGGATTTTGCAGCGAAAATCAAACTTGACAACAATCGAAGCATCTGTCAATTTATTTTCGACGGATAAAAATTTAATCTCTGTAATTTTCACATTTAGCAAATCTTCCAAGAATTTTTTAGCGACCTTCTTGTTAGAAAAAACTTTCTTGAAAAATAAATCAAGGTTGAGTGATGCAACGTACATAATATTTTTAAAGTTTGGTTTGGTAATTCGTTTTCGATAAACAAAAATACTGTTTTTTCAATTTAAAACTATTTATTTTACTTTTTTTTGTCAAAAATCCAAAAAATACTGAGGGGCCCCCTTTTTGCTTTTTTTCATTACTTCTATTCGGCAATCATTAATTACTCCGTCTTATTTTCAAAAAAAAATATCTAATAATAAACAGCAAGAGCAATTCTATATTCAACATGAATAAGACAAATTAAAGACGAATTAACACTAATTTAGATTTAAAAATTAGATAAATTCGTTTTTTTATTGGTGTCATTCGTCTTCTAAGTCTCATAAGCTAAATTTTTAAATTTTTAATTTTTAATTAAACAACCAATATATCGCCATAGGTTTTAATTTCGCCCTTCGATATTAAAAATTAGACAATACTATGGAATTACCCGAAAATGTAAAACTCACACAATACAGCCACGGTGCTGGCTGCGGTTGCAAAATTTCGCCAAAGGTTTTAGACAGCATTTTGAAGCATCAGAACGAAAAAGCGTTCTATAAAAACCTCCTCGTCGGCAACGAAGAGCGTGACGATGCCGCTGTGATGGATTTGGGCGACGGCACGGCTATCATCAGCACAACTGATTTTTTTATGCCCATCGTGGATGATGCCGAAACCTTCGGACGCATCGCCTCCGTCAACGCCATCAGTGACGTGTATGCGATGGGCGGCACACCCATTATGGCGATTGCGATACTCGGATGGCCCATAGATAAACTCTCGCCAGAGGTGGCAAATCAAGTGATTGAGGGCAGTCGAAAAGCCTGTGCCGAAGCGGGTATTCCTCTCGCAGGTGGGCACTCAATTGACTCACCCGAACCCATTTTTGGCTTGGCGGTGACGGGTCGTGTCAACCTCGAAAATATCAAAAAAAATGGTGGTGCGAGCGAGGGTTCACTCTTGTTTTTGACCAAACCGATTGGGGTAGGCATTTTGTCAACGGCGCAGAAAAAAGACAAATTATTGCCTGAACATGCCCACATTGCCCCCGAAAGCATGGTGAAACTCAATAAAATAGGTGAAATCATCGGGAAAATGGACTTTGTGGAAGCCATGACCGATGTGACAGGTTTTGGATTGATGGGTCATTTGAGCGAAATGGTAGAAGCAAGCGAAGGCGTAACAGCCGTTGTGCAATGCGATAGAGTACCGCTTTTAGACAAAAAAGCCCTCGATTTTTACCTATCCGAAAAGTGTATTCCGGGCGGTACAATCCGAAATTTTGATAGCTACGGTCACAAAATTTCGACCCTAACCGAGTACCAAAAATACATCCTCTGCGACCCCCAAACTTCGGGCGGATTGTTGGTTGCGGTGAAGCGTGAAAACAGCGACGAATTTAAAAAAATACTGAGAAGCAACGGTTTGGAAGTTGAAGCCATTGGTTATTTTATCGAAAAAGGGGAGACGGAAATAGAAGTAATTTAAAACAAAATATAGCGACAACTTTAGTCGCTGAATACGCTGATTTAGCTGATATACGCTGATTTTGGGATTTAATGTCAGCGTTAAATCAGCGTATTCAGCGGCTCTAAAAAAGCCAAAATACTGAGGGGGCCTTCGCAAAAAAATACAACCCGAAAAATATTATTTACCCATTAGATAATTTTTTTTTAAGAAAAAAGAAGAGGTAGGGCACCCAGCGTTGATGTAACATTTCGAGTAATGGCAAATTAAAATTATCTTTGTCAATCTATCAATAATTAACCATCCATTTACCTAAATGACAATTTTTCAAGAAATAATCTTTCACATAAAAAAAGAAGCCATGCTCGAATGGCGACAAAAATATGCCATTGGCGGTATATTATTGTATGTGTCAACGACCGTTTTCATCGTCTATTTGTCGTTTGTGAAAGTGCAACCCGAGGTGTGGAACATCCTTTTTTGGATTATTTCTCTATTCGCTTCCGTGAATGCGGTTGTAAAAAGTTTTATTCAAGAAAACTCAGCAAGGCAACTTTTTTACTATCAACTCTCGAATCCAACCGCCGTTATTTTTTCTAAAATAATTTATAATATTATCATTTTATTAATGCTTAATGTATTGGCATTTATTACATTAGCTTTGATGGTGGGTAATCCTGTTTTGAATACCCCTCAGTATTTTTTGGCAATTTTGCTTGGAAGCATTGGTTTTTCAATCACTTTCACCTTCATTTCTGCCATAGCTGCCAAAGCCCAAAATGCGGCTACGATGATGGCAATTTTGAGTTTCCCCGTCGTAATTCCAATTCTTATATCTGTTATAAAATTATCAAAAAATGCAATTTGGAAAACGGATATGAGTTGGACAAAAGAAATTACAAACTTAGCGGCAATTGACTTAATTTTATTAGCATTGTGTTTTTTACTTTTCCCTTTTTTATGGAGGGATTGATTTATAAAAATATTTTTCATTTTAAACTTTATTGTATGAAAAACTTACTTTTTCTTTTCTTTGTGCTACTCGTGATGGCATGTAATAGTGAATCAAAAACAGGTTCAAAAATAGCGGAACTTGTTACAGGCAGTCCTGCCTCGAAAGTTTTTAAAGCCTATTATGATGAAAAAATGGCTCTCTTTCCTTTTGAAGCCACTGCAAATGGTGAAACGGGTTTCAATGATAAGTTCAACATTGATATTACGGATATTTTTAGTGATTCTTTGAAACATTTTTATCAAAAATATTTGGATACGTTGTCTAAATTGGACGTTACGAAACTTGAATCCAATGAAAAAACAAGCGTTGATATTTTGACTTATGATTTGAAATCGTCAATGGAAGGCTTGGCTTTCAAAGATAATTTGATGCCTTTAAATCAGTTTGGCGGTATGCACCTCGATTTGGGTCAAATGGGTAGCGGCGAAGGTTCACAGCCTTTCAAAACAACCCAAGATTATGACGATTGGCTCAAACGCATAAGCGTTTTTCCCGCTTGGGCGGACACGGCTATCAGCAATATGCGCAAAGGCATGGCACTTGGTTATGTGTTGCCAAGGTCTTTAACGGTGAAGATTTTACCTCAATTAAAACCCATGTTTGAGACACCAACGCCTACTCATTTGTTCTTTGGTCCAGTGACAAAATTGGCTACAAATAAAGACGTTGACAACGCAAACAAAGCTCGTTTTGCCTTGGAATATCCAAAAATGATTGAGACAATTGTGAAGCCAACTTATAAAAAATTGTACGATTTCATTCAAAATGAATACTTGCCAAAGTGCCGTCAATCATCAGGCATCAGTGCCATTCCCGAAGGAAAAGCCTACTATGCTTATCTCGCAAAACAATGGACTACAACTGATATGACACCAGATGAAATCTTTGCGTTGGGTGAAAAAGAAGTTGCTCGGATTCGCTCAGAAATGGAAAAAGTGAAGGAACAAGTGGGCTTTAAAGGCGATTTGAAGGCTTTTTTCAAGCATGTGAACGAAGGTGAAGCAAAATTACGCCCTTACAAAGACCCAAAAGAAGTGGTTGCCAACTTCAATGCCATCCACGAAAAGATGAAACCTTCGTTGGCAAAACAGTTTGATATGACTCCAAAAACGCCTTTTGAAGTGCGTCGTACGGAAGCATTTCGTGAGGCAACAGCGAGTGCGGAATACAATCCGGGGTCTTTGGATAATGGCCGTTCGGGCATTTTTTATGTGCCAATCCCTGATGTGAAAAAGTACAATAATTTTCAAGATGAATCTTTGTTTTTGCATGAGGCAATTCCGGGTCATCACTATCAAATTTCGTTGCAACAAGAAAATAAAAACCTCCCTTCGTTCCGTCGCAATTTGTGGTATGGAGCTTATGGTGAAGGATGGGCGTTATATACTGAGGGGTTAGGTAAAGAGTTTGGTCTTTACACCAATCCATATCAATATTTTGGTCGCTTGGGTGGTGAAATGCATCGTGCCATTCGCCTGGTTGTTGACGTAGGTTTGCACACAAAAGGTTGGACTCGTGAACAAGCCATTAAGTATGATTTGGATAATGAAGCGGATTCAGAAGAAGGCATCACGGCTGAAATTGAGCGATATATGGCAATTCCTGCGCAAGCGTTGAGTTATAAAGTAGGTGAGCAACGGATTTTGGATTTAAAAAATAAAGCTAAATCGGCTTTGGGTGAAAAGTTTAACATTCAAAAATTTCACAATGAAATGTTGAATGAAGGTTGTGTGCCTATCGCTATTTTGGAGAAAAAAGTGGATGCTTTTATTGCTGCTTCTTTGAAAGAGAAGTAATCTTAATCTTGTTTCAATAAATACAAAAAAGTCCTTCGAGCGGTTGCTTGAAGGACTTTTTTTAATAGATTATCTTTGTTTTTCGTATTTTTAAAATTAGGCATACCCCCTCAGTATTTCAACGAATTATTCCCTTTTTCAAACTCCAAACGTATAAATCTTCCACTTTTTTACGAGCCCAAGGTGTTTTTCTTAAAAAAGTAAGACTTGATTTAAGACTCGGATCAACAGTAAAACACTTTACGGGTATGCGTTCGCCTAAGTCTTCCCAACCAAAATGGGTGACTAAATCTTCTACGATTTTAGCTAAAGTTATTCCTTCAAGCGGATTTTTCGGATTCATATTTTAAAATTAATTAATAAATCGATTACTCGTCTTTATTCCAAATTTTTAACGGTTTAACGGAGCGTGGAATAAACCGCAAGCGAGGTATCGCTGTATCTTGAAAAACAGGGGCTGGTGCAGGGACTGATTGTGGTAAACGTGCCTTGGCATCAACATTATTTTCTTCATTTATTTTAATACGAATGCGTTCTTTCTCTTTTTGTTTTTCTTTTTCTCTATCTCGTTGTTGCTTAAATTTCTTATCAATTTCCTTGTTTTTAATGGACTCATTAAGCTTTTTTGCTTCTTTATCTTTTGGATCAACTTTTAAAACCTCTTTCGTTATTTCCTCAGCTCTTTCTTTTTCGCCCAAAATTGCTTTTGCTCTCGCCACTGTCACAAGATCATTGTTCTCAAGGTGAATAGCTTGTTTTTGAGATTTTTTTATGAGGTCATTAATGTGTTTTTGCAAGGTATCCATGAGTGGTTTATCATTGGGTTTGTCTTCTAAAAGTTTGATGTAATCGTTTAGCTTTTTCACCCTATTTTCAAAATCCTTTTGAGTTGACCATTGCTCAATTATTTCTTTTTCGCTCGTTAAAACATTCGGATTATTAGGATTTATCACTTTTGCTCGCTCAATATTGATTTTTGCTGCCTCAAATGCACCCATTGCGGCTTGTGCTTTAGCGATTGCTGTCATAGCATCACTACTTCTTTTACAACGAGAAGCTGGCAAGTTTTCTAAATCTAATCTCATGGCGTTCAACGCAGCAGTATCGGTAGGGTCTTGCGTGAATCTTTCGACCGATTTTTCGACTTTAATAACGTCTTTACTGAACTGAACGCTCTGAATACTTGGGTAACCAATCATTATCAAAGGAGCGGCAAAACCGTACAAAAGTTTCAAATTAGGCTTTGAACGTAAGGCTGTATAAAGGAATATAAATATCAGGGCAAGCCCCAGAATGAAGCCCAAAATGATGAGGATGAGTTCGTGTAGTTGGATACCTTCTAACAATTTCATAGCTTGTTGATTGTTTGTTTTTATATTTTAAACGTCAAAAATAGGTTTTATCTTCCTTATATTAAAGTTTTAACGTTTCGTTTAGATATATTTTTTAAACTTATAGGTACCCCCTCAGTATTTTCATCCTATTTTTTCTTTAAACTGACAAAGTTTATAATTTTATCAATCTTCATTCTCACAATTTATATTTTCTGAACTACTTTTGCTTTTGAATTAAAAAAAAATTATGGAAAAAACAACGCTCGTTATAGAAGCGCACAAACAAGTTCTCGGACTTCAATTACCCACCGACCCTCGTTGGGTTGATTTGACTGAAATTAGTTTAGAGGAAATTTTAACCGATCATGCCTATTGTGAACAAAAGGCAGCAACCGCCTGCATTTCTCTCATACGGGCGTATCCAGATAAGCACGAATTGGTGCGTGAGTTAGCACCCATTGTGACGGAAGAGTGGGGGCATTTTCGAGTTGTTTTGTCTGAATTAGATAAGCGTGGGTTGAAATTGGGTCGCTTGCGCAAAGACGAATATGTGTTTGAATTGATGAAATTTGAAGCAAAAACCAATGACAGAGAGGAGCGTTTGATGGAAAAACTCTTGATTTGTGCTTTGATTGAAGCCCGCAGTTGTGAGCGTTTTCGGTTGCTCTCGCTCTATATTAATGAAGAAGATTTACGTTCTTTTTATCATAAATTTATGGTAGCCGAAGCGGGACATTATCGGTTGTTTTTAGATTTGGCGAAAATATATGCCAATGATGATGAAAAAGTGATGACTCGTTGGCAACAATATTTGGATTATGAAGCTGAATTGATGACTCGTTTGGAAGTCCGTGGAGATAGAATTCATTGATATTGATGTTCAAATGTAATCGCTTATATTAATTATTAATTTAGTATATTTTAACCCCTACATTTAGGGGTTTTTTATACGTGATATTTGTATTATCTTTGTTATAAATTAAGAAATGATAAACAATCTTACAATTTTTAACTTAACCAAAGAAAATAATTTACAGATTCTCCTCTAATAAAACTACAAATAAACGGATTTAATAATCAATATTTTATTTCGTAAGTAATAGATTATCAAATATTTAGGTATTTTATTTTCCTTAAATAATTATTTTTAACCCTTGTTTCAGTAGAAATATTGCAGTATTTTGCATTTTTAGATATATAATTTCTATTACATAAAACTTGCCTTTAACCAAAAAAAATAATTATTAAGAACTACAAATTAAAATCACATTTGACACCCAATAAAAAAAGATTCACAAATCACATTAGTGCTCCAAAAGCATTTTTAGTTTAATTAGTATAATTTTGTTTGTAGCGGCTTAACCATTTTAAATGGTCAAGTCGCTTTTTTATTTTCCATTAAAATTGAAAACACATATTAAAAAGACCAAATAAACGCCGTAATATTGCAGTCAATTTTCATTTTATCTTAATACGCTTTAACTAATTAGAACTAAAAGAATGTTGAAAAAAATAACCTTACCGACTATCATTTTATTGTGCTTTACGCTTCTGTCATTTGCTCAAAAAGGAGCAACTGTCCGTGGAAATGTCTATGATCAAGTAAATGGCGAACCCATTCCTTTTGCAAACGTAATACTGAGGGGTACGTCCGTGGGGGCAACTACTGACCCAAACGGTTTTTTCCAAATTTCAAATGCACCTGAAGGCGCACAAACACTTGTGACCACTTTTATTGGTTATGATAGTGTCGTTTTGGAGATAATTTTGAACGAAGGAGGCATAGTTTATAAAGGCATTTACATGACCGAAGCCGCTAAAAATCTCGATGTGGTTGAGGTGAGTGGTAGAAAAGAGAAGGCTCGCACAACGGCGCAAGTATCGCAAATTAGCATTACGCCTAAGCAACTTAAACAATTGCCTTCTGTGGGTGGCGAGCCTGATATTGCCCAATATTTGACGGTTTTGCCGGGCATTATTAGTAGCGGCGACCAAGGTGGACAGATTTTTATTAGAGGAGGTAGCCCCATTCAAAACAAGATTTTATTGGACGGAATGACCATTTTTAACCCATTTCACTCAATCGGTTTTTTCTCGGTTTTTGAGACAGAAACCATTAGAAGTGTGGATGTTTTGACGGGTGGTTTCAACGCTGAATATGGCGGTCGGGTAGGGGCAGTTGTGGATATAAAGACAAAAGAAGGGAATAAAAAGCGGTTGAGTGGCTTAATCAGTGGCTCTCCTTTTCAAGCAAAAGTGATGCTCGAAGGCCCATTAGTGAAGCTAAAAGAGGAAGATGGCAGTAGTTTATCGTTCATTTTGACGGCAAAACAGAGTATTTTGCCTCAAACCTCAAAGACGCTTTATAAATATGCGTCGAGAGATAGCGTTAATGGATTGCCATTTGATTTTAAAGATTATTATGGTAAAATTTCCTTTGTGGCTTCAGGTGGTAGTAAAATTAATATATTTGGTTTTAATCATAATGACGCTGTTACGTATCCAAACGTAGCGCAATATGATTGGAAAACGACAGGTTATGGTGCAAATTTTACCTTAGTGCCTGCGGGTTTAAAAATGATTATTGGTGGTGGTTTGACCTATTCAAGCTACAATATAAATCTTAAAGAACGTGACCCTCGCTCACGTAGCAATGGCGTGACTTCATTTGCAGCCACGCTCGATTTTACGATTCCGGGGCGTAATAGTGAATTGAAATACGGGGCAGAAGTCTCGGGTTTTAGTACCGAATTTAAATTTCCAAGCCCATTAGGTTTCACTTTTGATCAAACTCGTAACACGAGTGAAATTGCGGGTTTTGTACGCTATCGGAAAAGCTCAAAACGCTTGGTTTTAGAGCCAAGTTTGCATTTGCATGGCTACACAACTTTGGGTGAAAGCACGATTGAACCTCGTTTTGCAGCCAAATTAAATGCGACGGATAATTTCCGTTTTAAGTTCAGCGGAGGCTTGTTTTCTCAAAATTTGATAGCTTCTGTAAGCGAAAAGGACGTAGTTAACTTGTTTGTGGGTTTTTTGAGTGGTCCCGATGAACAATTTAAAAGACTCAATACGACAGAAAAAGCGGAATCTCGGTTGCAAAAAGCTTGGCACGCCGTGGGTGGTTTTGAGATTGATGTTAACAAACATTTAGAGTTGAATATTGAAGGTTATATCAAAAAATTTACCCAATTAATTGACCTTAATCGCTTGAAAAAAACTTCATCAGATGATAATTATGTCACGGAAGAAGGCGATGCGAAAGGGCTTGATGTGTCAATGCGGTATGAAAATAATGGCTTGAGTTTGTGGTCAACATATTCTTTAACTTTTGTGAATCGCTTCGATGGCGTTCAAGAATATCCGACCAATTTTGACCGTCGCCACAACGTAAATCTTTTAGGTACTTACGCTTTTGGTAAAAACAAGTCATGGGAATTTTCAGCCCGTTGGAATTTTGGAACAGGTTTTCCATTCACGCTCACACAAGGGTTTTATGGCAGTATTCCTCCAAGCACGGGCGTAGGTTCTGACATTTTGACCACTAACCCTGACTTAGGTGTTATTTATTCTGATAAGAGAAATGGTGGTAGATTACCTGATTATCATCGCTTAGATATATCGTTGCGCAAGGCTATTGAATTTACTAAATTTATAAAATTAGATATTGTAGCATCGGCAACAAATGCGTATGATAGAAGTAATATTTTTTACTTTGATCGGATTAGTTATTCACGGGTAAATCAATTGCCTGTTTTGCCGAGTTTGGCGGCTACTTTGCGGTTTTGAGTTGCTACTAATTGCTCTAATTTTACTAAATAATTACAAATTTTAATTAGTGTGAATTAGAGGAATTTGCAGCTATATAATTTATTGCTTTTTAT
Organism: Saprospiraceae bacterium; assembly: GCA_043728105.1. Taxonomy (GTDB): domain Bacteria; phylum Bacteroidota; class Bacteroidia; order Chitinophagales; family Saprospiraceae; genus JAAFJT01. The sequence goes on from JAYTMW010000434.1 coordinate 18,690, forward strand.
ATTGATAAATAAATAGTAAATGATCAAGATTTCTAATTATTTTACTAAATACAACATGTTGATTTTCAATGAGTTATAAAAATTAGACCCCCTCAGTATTTTTATCATTTTCTACAAAAAAAGCTATCAGTTATCCACTATTCATTATCAGCTAAATAAATGAAGATTAATTTAAAAAATAAGAAAACACAAGCCATAACAACTGTTGCATTAATAACGGTTATTCTTGTTTTTATCAACATATTAGCAACCGCTTTTAATGGTCATTTAGACTTAACAGAAGAGAAGCGTTTTACCCTCACGAAGCCTACAAAAGCATTGGTAACAAATGTGAAAGATGTCATATTTGTAAGGGTGCTTTTGGAGGGCAAATTCCCTGCGGGATTCAAGCGTTTGCAAAATGCGACGAAGGAATTATTGGATGATTTTCATGGCATAAATCCTTATATTGAATACAAATTTGAAGACCCCTCAGTATCAGGCTCGACCGAGGAGAAAAATAGACGAAATGAGGAGTTTCGGAAAGATGGCATAGTGCCTGTTCGCTTGCGGGTGGTGGACGATAATCAAAAAAATGAGCAATATATTTTTCCTTATGCCGAGTTGAATTATCGCAATAGAAAAGTAATTGTGAAACTTTTGGAAAGCGATGTGCCGGGGCAAAATCAAGATGTTTCTTTGAATAATTCAGTGTCACTTTTGGAATATAAATTTGCAAATGGCATTCAAAAACTGATGAATGACCTACGACCAAATATAGTGTTCATAAATGGTCATGATGAGTTGAAACCCGAAGAAACGGCTGATTTAGAGTCAAGTTTGAGGGCTTTTTACAATACAGGACGTATTAATTTGGATTCGGTGGGCGAAATTCCTTTTCGTAATGCTGAAAAAAGGGCTGATATATTGATAATTGCGAAGCCTAAAACGGCTTTTTCAGAAAAACACAAATTCCAACTCGATCAATACATCATGCAAGGCGGTAAGGTTATTTGGTTGATTGACCGACTGAATGCCGAGCTAACAGGCATGCAACAAACGGGCGAAATGTTGCCAACTGATTACCCGCTGAACATTGAAGATATGTTGTTCAAATATGGTGTTCGGATTAACCCAAATTTGATTGTGGATATGGAATGTGCGAGGATTCCTTTAAATGTTGGCTCGCAGCAAATGGATTTGTTCAAATGGTTCTATTTTCCGTTGGCTTCACCGAGTACAAATCATCCGATTTCTAAAAGTTTGGATAGAGTATGGTTTCAATTTCCATCGAGTATTGATACGATTAAAACAAGAAGTGAGGTTAAAAAAAGCATTGTTTTGACCTCTTCAAAACGCTCTCGTTTACAATTTGCACCCACTAAATTGAGCTTTGAAATCCTCCGTTATCCTGCCGACCCGACGAAATTTGATAAACCAAATCAACCTATTGCAGTGATGCTTGAAGGCAAATTTCCAAGCAATTATGAGAACAGAGTAACGGCTGAACAGTTGTCTTCGATGCAAAGTTTGGGTATGAAATATGAACCCCTCAGTAATCCGACCAAAATGTTGGTTGTGTCGGACGGAGACGTTGCTCGCAATGAATATGATGCGTTAAAAGGAGCGATGCTGCCTTTGGGTTTTAATAAAATTGAGCGTTATAAATTTGCGAATAAAGACTTTCTATTGAACACTGTTGAATATATGTTGGACGATAATGGCATCATTGAAGCTCGAAGTAAGGATGTAAAATTGCGTTTAATTGACACCGTAAAAGCTAAAAATGATGCAACTTTGATAACACTTGTTAATATTTTGTTGCCTTTGATTTTTTTGGGTAGCTTTGGGTTGTTCTATTTTTGGCGGAGGAAGAAAAAGTATGCTTAAAATAGCATAACGAATGTATCTAACTCGTTGACTATCAATTATTTATTTTTAAATAGGCCCCTCAGTATTTTGGCGGGTTACAAGATTTTTTGAACGGATTATTTTTTTGAAATAGTCGAGAAAATACAAATAATATAACTATTTTTGTTTTGGAAAACTTATTTTTAAACCAAAACGGCATACTATGTTTGTAGCATCATTAAACCTCGATTTATTTTTCAAAAAAGTATTTTCAAATAAACGAGTAGCGAAAAAATTTATAGAAGATTTATTAGACGTTAGGATAGCGGAAATAGAATTTTTGTCCGTTGAGAATAAATTAACCGACGAATCGGTGTTTGTGAAATTTGATTTTCGTTGTAAAATACGAGGTCAATATGTTGTAATCGAGATGCAACAATCTTACAAAACGGACATCATTAAGCGTTTTTATTTGTATCATTCGGTGTCAACAACCTTGCAATTGGAGACATTGAAGCCCACAAAATCAATAAAACCCAATGGTGAATACTACATTGAAAAGAACTATTCAGGTTTAGAGCCTGTTATTACTTTGGTTTGGATGGTGGACGATATGTTGGGTTTTAAAGAAGATTTTATCGTTTATTCAACTTTACCCGAAGCCGCAAAAGATTTTATCACAGACGCTGATTTATGGGCAAAACCATTTGATGAAATATTGAATGAGCGAAAAAAGGCTTTAAAAATTCTTGAAAATAAAGGAAAAGGGCTTGATTTTTTCGCTCAAAATAAATTGATTTACATTTTCCAGAAAAATATTGTCAAAAATAAAAGGATAGATTTGCCTTATTACAAGTGGTTCGATTTTGCTCAAATGAGTAGAAATCCGAACAACAAAGAAGAAGATTTTATTCAATTTAAAAAAGATAAAGACATGGCAGAAGTAATCAGTAGATTAAGAAAAGACAATCTAACGCCCGACGAGTTTAAATACGTATCGGACTTTCCTATGTATGAGATTCTTTTTGAAAGAATGAGAGAAGACCACGAGATAGAATTAAAACGGCGAGAGAAATTAACAGCACGAGCTGAGCAAAAAGCGGAGCGGGCTGAACAAAAAGTGGAGCAAGAAAAACAAAAAGCAGATGTATTACAAAAAACAATTTTAAATATTGTTAAACGGCTGTTTGAAAAAGGAGATTCCATTTCTATTATTGCAGATACTTTGGCGATAAGTATTGAAGAAACAACTGAATTGGTGAAAAAAATAAAAGAAGGTAAGTAAATTATGGTACCGATTTTTATGGAGAAGAGCCCCCTCAGTATTTTTATCGTTTTTTACTTCAAAATACATACATCAAGCATTTCACATCAATAAATTACTATGAAAAACAAGAAAAATCTTTTGTTATTGTTGCTTGCACTCGTTCTTGGTGGGGCTACTTTTGGTTATTTTCAATACAAAAGAAACACAAATCTAAACGGATATGATTTTGAATTTGCAGTGAAAGACACGGCAAATGTTCACAAAATATTCTTGGCTGATCGTCAAGGTAGAAAGATAACTTTGACGCGTGAAAGTGCTTCTGAATGGAAATTAAATGGTACTTATTTAGCCCGTAAAGATGCAATGGATAATCTTTTGAACACCATTGCGAGGGTCGAACTAATGTATCGTTTGCCTCGCAATGCAGTTGAACACGTGGTGAAAGATATTGCTGCCGAGGGGCGAAAAGTGGAGATTTATGATAAAAACAATAAACGTTTGAAGTCATATTATGTGGGCGGTTCAGATGCCGATGGCTATGGTACGCACATGATGTTGGATGGTTCAAATGAGCCTTACGTGACGCATATCCCGAGCTTTGTGGGCAACCTTCGAGTACGTTATTTTACGGAGCCTTTGGATTGGCGTGACCGCTATTTATTTAGGATTTCACTCGACCAAATTCAATCAGTTTCAGTGGATTACCCTTTGCAAAAATCAAAAGCATTTAGGTTAGAAAGGGACAATAAAGATTTTAAAATTGCCCCCTTTTATGACATCACACCTAAGATTTCAAG
>JAYTMW010000435.1:0-5940 GCA_043728105.1 Saprospiraceae bacterium
CCTTTCGACAAAGTATTTTCTGCCCGCAAGCCCAATTGCACACCCAATTTGCCCAATTGCGTATTGTAATTGGCATAAGCGGCTTGCACACCTTCTTTGTAGGTGAAAAAGTTGGTACGAGCCGTATCCAAATAATCTTTGCTACTTATCACGTTGAAAAAATCGAAATTATTACTCGTTTTTACGTCTGAAATCTTGAAACCCAAGCCCAATTTGCCCGCTTTTTTATTCGTCGCACTCAAAGGCTGTTCAAAATCAGCTTTGAAAGACATAATATCAATGCCTGTGTTGGACATATTGCGATAAATGCGCTCGACTAATGTCTGGGTTTGGTCTCCATTTTTGTATTTATTGGGCAAAAAGTTTTGCGCACTGTTGTCAAATTTGGCGTAGTCAATATCGAAATTCAATTCTCTGCCCGTGGTGTCCGCAAAGCGATAGTTGAGGTTGACATTGTAATTTGTATTATCCATCAAACCCTTACTCTCTGCCGTCAAAATAGAATCTTTGCTAACAAAACCCGCTTCATTTGGCTTCTTTTTACCAATAGTTGTAATGCTGTTGCCGTTAAATTCGGGCTTGCCAAAACCACCATTAAATATGAAACCAATGGTATTTTTATCGTTCAAAGTATAATCTGCGCCCACTTTATAATTGTGGTTGTTGCTACCCCAATTGGTGCTTGACCTTTGTTCCCAAAAATTATACAACCCCTCAGTATTTGGCACTCTCACGGTGTTATCAAGATCCAAAGTATTGTTGCTCAAACCCCAATTGTAGCTGTAATTGCTAAACAAATTCCATTTAGCATCACGATAGTTGACACTCGCTGCCCCGTCATATTTTGGAGTCAAACCATATTGATAACCCAAAGAAACGTTACCATTCGTACCTAATTTCTTATTTTTCTTCAATTTTATGTTGATTACACCCGCATTGCCTTCCGCATCGAACCTTGCACCAGGGTTAGAAATCATTTCAATTGCCTCAATATCATTAGCGTTTAAGCCCTTCAAAAAAGCGGCTAAATCACGACCACTCATATTACTCGGTTTGCCGTTGATGTAGATAATGACATTGGGTTTGCCCTTTAATTGGATATTTTCATCCTTGTCCACGTTCACACCGGGGCTTTTGCGGAGCAATTCCAAAGCACTCAAACCTGCGGCGGTCGGGCTACTTTCCACGTTGAAAACCGTGCGGTCGGCTTTCACTTCAATCATCGGTTTGCGAGCCGTCACCGTCACTTCTTTGAGTTCGGTATCAAGGTTTTTCAAACTGATTTTTTCAAGCGATAAATCTTTTTTTCCATCAAAATCAAAAGGTGTAGATGCATAATTTTTGAAACCAACAATGCTGACGTTAACAAAATAAGAACCAGCCGAGACATTTTCAATCTCAAATTTGCCGTCCATGTCCGTCACAGCACCTTTGGTTAGGGTTGAGTCTTGCGCCTTCATCAACATGACTGTTGCGAACTCTTGCGCTTTGCCCGTGGCATCCGAAATGACACCGTTGATTTTTTGGGCTTGGATAGAAATGCTTGCGCCAAACATAAGCGCAAGCATGAATAGGTAATTGCAATACTTTTTCATGACTAAGGTCGGGTGTTAGGTAAAGACAAAAAATAAATTAACAGTCGGGTTTATTCTTTTGACAGTTTCAATAAGGTGTTACCCCTACGCTGTCATCCAAATTTATAGTTGCAAAGCTTATTCACAATTCATGATTCAAAGGTCAATTATAAAATTCAAGTCATCGTTTCAGATGATAATTTGAGTCTTATTTGTAAAAATATAGCTGTCTCAAAACATAATCTGATGCGTTCTTATTGGGTTTGATGGCACAAAAATCGTATGAAAAAAAACAACCAAACACTCTTTTCAGACGAAGTGTCAAATTTTACCGCCGAAACAGCTTTTTAAAAAGGTGAATTCGATGAAGCATAAAAAATGACCGATGAATGATTGAAATACCTGCCTTTGCCGGCAGGCAGGCTGATAAGGTGTCTCATAACTCATTGATTATCAATACCTTCTATTAAAAATCAAAAGTTAAACATAAGACTCATGGAAAGAGGAAAATGTTACAAAAAGGTTGCACGGCATAGATTAACAGCAATTTTCCATAGATAAACGTTATACTTTTGAAGACAAACAAACTTTAAATCCTATCTTTCGTTTGACATCTTATATTTTTATTTTTCAACAAAAAAAAATCAACTCGCTCATGCAGAACTTTTCATTTCCGACGAAACAATTTTTAGGTTTTCTTTTAATGCTTACTTTATTTTCATCCTGCGCCACTTATGGCCCAGCCTTCAAAAGTCAAGAATCATCTATCTATTTGGAGCGACCAATGATGCAGGATTCTCAAAAAGTTGCTCAAACTTATCTCCAAGCTCAATTCAGTAGTGGTGCTATTTACAAAGCTTCTGACAATAACAATCTTTTGAGATTGGGCATACACAGAGGTATTGCTATGAATTATTTTCAAGCAACTTTTGGGGCTTTCGCTTTAGGCGGTAAATACAAATTGGCTGGCTCAACTCAAGACAAAGGTTATTGGGGTCTTGGTGTACGTGCGGGTTGTAATTTGGCTTTCAAAACGGGTGAAAATTCTGAAATAATGCCCTTTGGATTGGATTTTTCGCTTAATTCTGAAACGGGTTCTTACTATGATTTTCGGAGAAGTGTGGATAGTTTGGATAACGAATTTATAGACATATCTGCCGTTCAATCATATATTTCGATGCCTTTAGCCTATCGTTTTAGAGTGGTTAACAACACCATGATGACCATTAAATATTCCTATGGCTTCGGCGGAGGCTCTTCTTCAACATCACATTCTTTGAATCTGAGTTTGAACATGAATGATAAAGTAGTGCTTCAAGGCTTCGCTACCATCCACGGTGGAAGCATAAAACAAAGCTCGGTCATTAACGATGTTTTTGGTTTTGGTCTATCGTTTGGCATCGGCCCTGTGGATAAAGGATCAAAAGGGAAACGTACAAATCGTTAAATACTGAGGGGGTAGGCTTTTTTAAGCTACCCCCTCAGTCATGCTTGCAGCTTGATAAAGCCAAAGGCATTATATTTTTATGCTTTTTAAGGGTAAAAAAATTTACCCTTTGTGATTTTTATTTATCAATCAAATTTATACTAATTCGCCCAGTGGCATTGCTGCTGCCCGCTTGAAAACGATATTGCTTCACGCATGAAGACGCTGCTGCAATCGCCGCTTGAGAATTATTAGTAGAACCCGATGCAATAAAACGAGTCCCCGTCACTTCACCACTACTATTGATGGTAGCTTCAATCACAACTTTACCTGTTTCATTGGAGTTGTTGGTACATCTTGGAATATTCTCCGCTTTTCTATTGCCAAAACCACTAATATTACCTGGCCCTCTACCCATGCCGTCAAGACCCGTATTGGTTGGGTCTCCATCAGGGCGACCGCCGCTGCCGGGCTTGCCACTATTGCCTAAGCCACCACCCGTACCGCCACCGCCACTGCTGCCGCCGTTGTTACCCGTTCCGTTGCCAAAACGACCTTTGAATTTATCTTTTGCTGCTTGCTCTTTTGCCGCTTGAGCCGCTTTTTCATTTGCGTCAGCTACTCGAGCATCATCTTCTGCCTTTTTTTTTGCTTTTTCCGCTTGCACTTGACGATACTTTTCTTCCTCCGCTTTTTGCTTTGTCGCTTCTTGCTGACGACGAATAGCTACCGCATTTGGGTCTTCTGTTGTCTCCACCCGCTTGGTTGGAGGGGGCGTTACAGGTTTAGAAATGACAGGTTTGGGTGCAGGAGCGGGTTTAATAGGCTCGGGTGTAGGGGTAGGTCTGGGTGCAGGAGTGGGTTTTGAGCCGCCCGCATCGGGATCGGGTTTGCCGGGGGAAGGCGTGTCGCCTTGACCTTGGTCGGGCAGACCTAAAGCTGCGCCACCGCCTAACATGTCCTTAGGCAATTCGACTTGAATTTTTGTTATTTCATTAATTTTTGGCTTGGCAACGGGCATGAGCAATATGCCGAAAATCAGAAGGGAATGCACCGTCAGACTGACGAGCGTGCCTCTTTGATTGTTATCCTGTTCTGCTTTTTTACTTTTATCCATTTTTTAATGCGTATTGCGTAGTTTGTATTGCGTAATTCGTATGAGACGTATTCTCCATAAACAATTGATTATCAACATTTTATAAAAATAAACGTATCAAGCACCCCTCAGTATTTTGAGCCTTGTTGACACCCCAAAACTCAATCAGCACTGGCTTGAAGAATTGAATTGACACCTAACGTTTGCGTCAAATCCAGAATTTGAACCACTTTTTCAACGGGTGCTTTCGCATCGGGCGAAACGGTTACTTTGTATTCTGGATTTTTAGCTTTCTTAGTTTCAACAAAACTTTTTATTTTGTCGATGGGCGTTGTCACGTTATTGAAAATAAAATTGCCACTTGGCGTAATGCCAATATCATCATAACGCTCATGCTTGACGGGTTTTGACGACGTTTTGGAGTTGCCCGGCAGTGCTAAATTCAAGGCACTCGGATGCGTCATGGTTGAAACCATCATAAAAAATATCAACAAAATGAAAATGATGTCCGTCATCGAACTCATCCCCATTTCACCGCTTACTTCTTTTTTTTCTCTTAATTGCATATCTTTTCGATATTGAAAATCTGTTATAAAAAAGATGCGAACAGTAATAAAATTCCACAAAATTTGTCAAATCTTAAATTTATTCATTCTGTTCCGTTGCCAAAATAGTTTTTGCTTTCAACCGATTGGCAACGCCCATAACCTTAGTCACTTCGCCAAACGGCACGCCTATTTCCGCCGCAATGGTTACAGTAGGGTTCGCTTTATCGGCAGCAATAGCAAGAGAGGCTCGCACCAATCCTTCGAGTTGATTAAAACTCACAGGTTGATTGTTCACCGCCAATTTGCCGCCTTTTTCGATGCTTACAATAGTTTTGATGCCCGCACTGGTGCGTTGGTCAGATTTTGGCAACGTGAAAGGCAAATATTTGACAAGCGTGGATGTCAACATGAAGAATATAAGGAGCATGAAAATGATGTCCGTCATCGAACTCATATTCACCTCACCGCCATGTTTCTTTTTTTTTCTTAATGCCATTTTGATTTAGTTTTAGTTAAAACATTGATAATCAATCATTTACGACTAAATCAATTGGATGGCTCTTGCAACAAATCCACAAACTCAAATGTTGATGTTTCCATTCTATTGACAATGCGGTCAATCATTGAGTTGAGATAACTGTAAGCCACAAAAGCAAAAATACCGACTATCAAACCACCCGCAGAGGTAAACATTTTGATGTAAATACCGCCTGAAATGGTGCTGATGGAAAGGTTTGTTGCCGTAGAAAGGTCTTTGAAAGTGGTAATCATACCCGCAATTGTTCCCAAGAAACCAAACATTGGCGCAACACCCGCTATGATAGAAAGAACGTTGGTGTTTTTTTCCAATTTGTAAATCTCTAAACGACCCACGTTTTCAATGGCGTGTTCGATGTCGTCCAAAGGTTTTCCGATGCGCATCAACCCTTTTTCAACCATGCGAGCAACGGGTGAATCGGTGCTTTGACACAAAGCACGAGCTGCTCCAATGTTACCATTTTGAACGTGCGCTCTGATGTTGTTCATAAAACCTTCATCAATTTGACTGGCTTTTTGGATGGTCATATAACGACTTGCGAAAATGGCAACGGCAATCACCGACATTATCAACAAGCAAACCATAATGATTAAACCAAAGGTGCTGTGAGCGAGTAACTCAAACATGCTTTCTTGACCACCATCAGCAGCGGCTTCCGTAGTAGCACTCGTAGGTGCTTGAAAAAACAATAGTATGTTGTACATAAATTTAAATTTTATTTATTGGTAAAAATTTTCGTTCTATTTTTTGTGTAATCA
>JAYTMW010000436.1:0-8201 GCA_043728105.1 Saprospiraceae bacterium
GCATTACTTTCCTCAGAAGCCAATAAATTAGCCGTCATTTGATAGGTTTGGATAACGTTTAACCAAGTTAAAAAAGCGGCTAAAATCAACCAAATACTAAATACCCAACGCCTTTTTAGCATTTTTTCAATGAAAATACTGAGGGGTATAGCGAGCAATGCGTAAGTGTCAATCATGGGCCGAGAACCAAAGCCATTGATGTAATTGAAGCACCACCAAAAGTAAATTAAGCATATATAAATTGGCAAAAAAAGAGCTATTGGCAAACGCAATTTTGTTACATTATCCTTTTTTTGCCACATAAAATAAATGCCAATTAAAGCAAAAAACATGATGGGCGTATATGGCAGCCAACCATTTTTAAAGCCTAACAAACCTGCCCTAACCTGAGTCAACTTAAACACAAAACCTTGATTGAGATAGCTGTTGAAAACCCAATGCCCCGTTATGTGTTTCCAATAAAAAAGTTGCGGTAAAATTGGTATGATTGCACCTACTAAACCGATTACTACTAATTTTTTAATGTTTACAAAAAAAGTAAATCGCTCTTTAAAATCTGACCAAGAAAAGATACCATACAGTAAAGGTACTACCGCAATGAAACCATCAAGTGGGCGAATGAGGGCAATCAAGCCCGTGAAAAAGCCCATTAAAAAAATATTTTTTGCGTTGGGGTTTTCATAAAATTTAATGGTGTGCCATATCAAAAAAGCATATAAAGCGAACAAATAAGAATGCCCCATATAGCCACTATAAACCGTGAAATAATGAAGATTCGTAGCAAAAGCGACTAAAAAAAGGCTCGAACTGACTACCAATTCCGAATAATCATACCCCCTCAGTATTTTTCTCGAAAACCACAAACCCAACATTACATATAAAATGTTCCCAAAAAAAATGACTGTTTTGTAGGGTTGAGAATAACCGTCGGCTTCATAGCCTAATGGTTTTGCAATTTCGTGGGCGATAAAGAAAAAAGGCGTTTGAAGTATGGCTATGCCCGATGTATATTGAATCAAACGCTTGCCGTTGACGATGTTTCCTGTGTGAAAATCTTGATGTAATTCTTCTGGCTTCGTAATATTCAAAGCCGTTTTGACCCGATGAAATGTGGTCAAATCAAGGTTATCAATGTCGTGATGGATAAAAACGGCGGGTAAATAGGCGTAGTAACCCAATGAATCACCATTGAAATTGAACCAATCGGTTTTCCAATTTTTGTAGAAAAAAGCGGAGGCGATGGTTAAAATAACGATAAGATAAAATGTTATTTTGGATGAGATTTTAAACATAAAAGTCATAGCATTACTTTCAAAATGAAGTGTAATGCTATGACTTTTTTTTGATGTTTTCAAATGCTTCGAATGCTTTATTTTACTTTTATAAAACGCTTAACTAAAACGCCTTTATTTGATGTCAAATACAAAAAATATAAACCACTTGGTATATCGGCAATGTCAAACGTGAAGTGATTTTCATTATTTTTCAAAGTTGTTTTATACACCAATACCTTAATTTGTTTACCCATAGGTACTATCTCCTGCAATGGCTAATGGCTTTGTAGAAAAGTCATCCACTTTTTCCCACTTTAAAGATTGGGCAAAGGTAAAATAGCTGATTAATAGAAAGGAAAGTGTTATTTCAAATTTCATATTCAAGTCTTTAAAGATTAAAGTTTAAGCAAAATTAATGTTATCAAATGGTTTTGTCAAATACAAAAAAAAGCGAATGTTCTTAAAATATTACCGCAACTTATTGAAAATCAATGTTTTATCTAAATTTTTGTTAAAATACTGAGGGGGCCTTTTAAATTTTTTTTTGAAAAAAAATGATAATAGCGGATTGTTGATAATTAAAAACAAAAAAAATAGAGCCGCCAGAAACCAAATTCCAACGACTCTATTAAGGTATGCGATATAAAAATAGAATTAATTCGTAATCTGAACTTGCTTGATCACATCACGCTTACCTTCTACCTGAATACGGATGAGGTAAGAACCCGCTGTTAAATTATCAATGTCTATGTGTTGTGTTGCAGAGGTGGCTGATTCAACATTTGTGGTGTTAATCAACTTACCCATTGCATTGTACATAAAAATATTGACTTGTTTGCCTTCATAAACTTTCAAATCCACTTCAATGAAATCACTCGCAGGGTTCGGGAAGATGCGGACATCTTGAACCTTACCGAATGTCAACGTTTTGATGTCTGAATACTTCACTTCACCATCCATTTGAACCGTTTTAATGCGGTAAAAATTATCGCCTTCAAAAGGATTTTTGTCTGTGAAATTGAAGTCTTTCAAATCCCCATTGATGCCTTTTGCATTCACAACTTCGAGTGTTGCAAAATCGGAAGTTGCTGACGAACGCTCAATAGCGAAGTAATCATTTCTCAAACCACCGTTGCTTAACCAATTCAATTTAGCTTCATTGATGTTAGCTTTTGCTTCAAACGCAAATTGTGCTTTGCTTTGTAATGGTTGGAAAAAATCCTTACAACCTGATGCCAAGAACTGAGATTGAATCACTTGCCAAGCAGTAACACCTGGAGGACACCAAGAAATACGCCATCCGTCACCACCGCCAAATTCTTTATGGCGCAACTCGAAGTAGTACAATTTACCCGCTTCTAAAGTGATATTTGTAGCCGTTTGGCTTGGATATTTATTGTATTCTAATTCGCTTGTCCATCCTTGAATAGAAGCAATACGACGGCTTTTACCTTGCTCGCTTGTTGTAGATAAGAAAAGCTCTGTATAATCATCGCCCGTAATATTGAACGCATAAGGGCCCGTCACTTGTGGACGAATGTAACCACGCACACGTGTGAAGTAGTTATCGCCAATGTTCCAAGGGCCTTGTGTGTTGCCTTGTTTTACCGAAACTGTCGGATACGTTGTCGGCACTACTAATGGGAATGTAGAAACTGTATGGTTTAACCAACGATCAACAGTGATGTTGCCATTGTTCACACAGAAACCTGTTGGAGCGCACGGTACTTCTTCAATCGCCCAGTTTTCATGGCTCGTACCATTGTAATAACCAACTACCGCTAAAGCAACATTATCTAAAGATGCACCTAAAGTTTCAAGGGCTTGATTGCTAAAACGGTTGGTAATGTGGTATGAACCATCACTATTACATTCTATTTTCCACTCACGTGAAGTAGCTGGAGTGTTCGCCCACATAACTACAGGGCTACCACCAGCTGTGCCTTGACAATCTAAAACTTCACCCGTCAAACGAGAAACGATTGTAAAATAACCGCCAGAAGTCGGTTTGAAAGACCATTGTTGATTAGACGTTCCATTATAAGTATATTGAATGACAGGAGAACCATTACCTTGACGACTCTCTTTTATATCCAATGCTTTGCCCGAATTTTTATTAATCAAACGGTAGCATTTGTTAGGGTCTAAATTCGCTACACAAGCTGGTGTCGAACACAGACGGCTTGTTGGAATAATGTGTTTGGCTTGACCTGGATATGCCCAGCTCAACTGCGCCACCGCACCACCGCCACGCTCATAATACTCTATTTTGATAGCATACTTTTGTCCAGCTGTTAAAGAAATATTGCCAGACCATTCAGTAGGTGCTTGGTCAATCCATTTATCAATCAATAACACATTGTTTACCGAAAGACGAATACCATCATCCGCTCTTACCGTAAATGTGTAAGCACCTGATACGGGAGCTTCTACTTGACCACACCAACGAACAGAGAAATGATCTACATTTACTGAGGGGGCAGGTGAACCAGTTCCCCAATCATAATTAACGGTTGCATCTGTACGAACTAAAACAGGCGAACCTGTCAAATCAATTGTATTGAAATAACTTCCTTTCAAACCACCCGTACAATTACCACCTATTGCTTGTTGTGTAACGACAACTGTAAAAACACAAGTAGCAGCATTGCCTTTTGCATCCACTGCACGATATGTCACCGTGGTTGTACCCACAGGGAATTGAGCACCTGAAACAAGATTTGCCGTTGGCGCAGTTGTTAAGGTAACAGTAGGTGTGCTGCAATTATCAGAAGCTGTTGGTGCAGTCCAAGTTGCTGCCGCTGTACTACCTGCCGTTGTCAAACTGATGTTAGCGGGGCAATTTGCGAAAGTAGGTATTTGAGTATCCGTTGCACAAGGATTTTGATTAACTGTAACCGTAAAGCTACATTTTGTATTATTACCATTTTGATCCGTAGCTGTATAAGTAACAGTTGACAAACCAATTGGGAACATTGAACCCGAAGCAAAGTTTGATGTAACCGTAGCAGCACTACAATTATCTGTCGCCGTTGGAGCAGTCCAAGTAGCTGTTGCATTTGTACCATTTGTACTTGTCACAGCAATATTTGTAGGACAAGCCGACAAAACAGGCTTGATAGTATCACTCAAACAAGCATTTACAACCGTTACTTTGAAAGAACAGAAAGATAAATTACCTTTTCTATCCGATGCTTGATATGTTACGATTGTTGAACCCAATGAGAAATTATTACCAGGCGCATGAGAAGAATTAAGAACCACACCACCACAAGCATCCGTTGCCGTTGGTGCTGTCCAAGTAGCAACGCCCGTCAAAGATGTTGTACTTACTGTCAAATCCGTTGGGCAACCTGCAAAAACAGGGCCTGTTATATCGCCTGCACATGGGTCAACTGCACTTACTTGTACGTTGAAAGAACAAGTAGAAGTATTACCCGCACCGTCTCTTGCAGTATAAACCACAGCTGTTGTTGAACCAGCAGGGAATAAACTACCAGAAGGCAATGTTGAACTCAAAACCGCACCAAAGCAATTATCCGTAGCAGATGGTTCTCTCCAAACAGCCACCGCATTGTTGTTCGCCGTGTTGTTTATTAAGAAAACATTTGGTGGGCAATTAGAAATAGTAGGTTTAACATTATCTGTTGTACATGGGTCACCACCGTTAACTGTAACCGTGAAAGAACATACACCAACGTTGTTTTTAGAATCCGTACCCGTGTATGTAACCGTAGTCGTTCCTTTTGGAAAAGAAGTACCCGACAATTGAGAAACACGCACATAAATTGGATAACAGTTGTCAGATACTGAGGGGGTGTTCCAAGAAGCCACTGCGCTAAAACCTTGAGTTGTCAAAGTGATATTAGCAGGGCAATTTGCGAAAACAGGTGCTGTATTGTCCGTAGTAGGGCAAGTAGCCGTCACGCCTGTTACTTTTTGAACATCCACGTTGAAAATACAATCAGCATTGTTGGTCTGACCATCTCTTGCTGAAATCGTTACTTTGGTTACACCCAAATTGAAAGATGAACCCGAAGCATTCGTAGAAGTAAATGTAACAGTACCCGGACAGTTATCAACAGCCGTAATTGTAGGCCAAGAAAAAGGAGCACTATCAAGCAAAGAATAAACCGTAACATCTTGTGGGCAATTGGCAATAACAGGAGCCACGCCATCAAAAACTTCAATCGAAGTATTACAAGTCAATGAATCACCCGTACGTAAAATCAATTTCAAACGACCTGGAATCGTCGTGCCTACTTCAGGACAACCATACGTAGAGCGATTCAAACCATTGATAAAATATTGAATACCAAAGCATGAGTCAACACCCACCGTTGGCAAAATAACTTGTGCTGCATCCACTTTTGCACGTCCACCTACATCCGTTCCAGAGCGGAAAATAGGCTTACACAAACCCGCAGTTTCAGAACTTGGCGAGGTAATAACTAAGCCTGTTACTTTCAAAACAGCGTTACCCGTCAAAGTACCACGTTGTAATACGATACCTTCACTTCTGATTATACCTGTATTATTGATAGTCGCTTTGTTAGAAATAATACCACATTTGCGAACAATTACGGTTTTTTTATTGTCAAAAGTACCTTCATTGGTCATAGAACCTTCAAAAATTTCTAAAACCTCCGTGTTGGTCAAAGTAGCACCTACTCTATTAAAAATATCACCCGAAGTAGCCAAATAACCATTGTTTACAAAGGCAGTACCCTCATTAAACAAACGAATATTGTTTTTAACCGTACCGTTATTGAAGAAAGACGCACCTGGTTTGTTATAAATTTCAAAACCATTTAAGACAATACCCGGCACTGTATTCAAAAACGTACCAGAGTTTGTCCAAACCGCACCCGACATGTTTTCAATGGTGCTGTTGTTTTCAAAATAACCCGTGTTCGTGATAACATTCACGTTTTTGATAATACTTGTGTTAATCAAACTATCACTATTAATGATTTTCGCACCGTCATTACTTTCAATAGTTCCACTGTTTAAAAACAAATTAGAGTTATTGATTTCACCATTGCTCACGATTTTTGAAGACGTTTGCGTTTTAATATAACCCGCATTCACGATAGTAGAACCAAATGAAGAGTTCACCAATGCTGCAGCTTGATTACAAAAAGTACCGCCCGCTTTTACGTCTATTTTGTTATTGTTTTGGAATGTACCAAAATTATCAAAAAAGCCATTAGCTACAACGTTAAACACGTTGCTTGATTGAGTCGTAGAACCTACTTTATTGTTCCATCTTCCACTCAAATTAACCGTTCCACCACTTTCAAAACGACCGCCATTATCATTGTTGAATGCGCCGTTACACGTGTGTGTACCTGAGTTCACGTATTGACCTGTGTTGGTTACGATCGTATTATTTGTAAAAGAAGCAAAGTTTCTAAAAGTACCCGCATTTGCCAACGTACTTCCAGTTGCATTGGTGAAAGCACCCCCGAAGTCAACCGTGAAAGTCGCAGTTGCAAGGTTTTCAACCGTTTTATTGTTTGTAAAAGTTTGGGGACAAGTAAAATTGCCCGCTTTGTTGCTCACAATACCGTCGTTTGTGAAAAGAGCGCCTTGTTGAAAATTGCTCTCATTGTTAACAACACCCGTAGCACTGTTAGTAAAAGCCGAGTTAGAATTGACGCTGCCTTTGTTATTAAGCGTACCAGAGTTGGTAAAACCACCTGAACTCGTCATCGAGGCACCCGCACTGATAGTTACAGTGCCTGTGTTTATTAAAGCACCACCACTAATGAGTGTAGTATTAACTGTCAAAGTCGAATTATTGGTAACAGTACCAAAATTTTGAATTTGAAAGCCAGCAGTAAGTGGCGCACCAATTACTACCGAAGCACCGCCCGAAATATTGGCATCATTACCAACAGCGGGCAAGCCATTGTTCCAGTTAGCGGCTGTAAACCAATCGCCATTTGCTGGGCCAATAAACTGTGTTTGACCTCGAAGTATTCCTACCGCAAGGGTCAAGCAAAAAATCATCGTGAAACGCATGAGAGACATAAGTTTGTGTTGATTCATGTAAAATTTGTTTTTGTTTATCAATGAATAGAATTTTAATAAAATATGTTAATATTGAAAAATTACCTTTTTTGAGTAGTGTATGAATGGTTTATTTCTTACATATAGTCCATAAATAAAAAAACCCGTACAAGGCATTGCGTGCCTTATGCGGGGGGAAGCATAGTTTTAACTTTCTATATCATCACATCAATACAATTTGAAAATAATTATTTTTCAGATTTGTAGTGACACAAACATTCAATAAATAAATAAAATCGGTAAAAACAATAATGTGTAATGAATTAATATTCAATTACTTAGAAGAGAATCATTCAAAAAAACGAAGAAGTACTTGCCATAAAGTTAAAGCGTAAATTAGTTTCTGCGTTTGTTCATAATAATAATGATGCCCAAGTAGTTTGTTTTATCTTATGCAAAATTAAGGATTATGAAAACCAAAAGCAAATAACGAAAAAAGGTGTTGGACTATGCAATACCTTTTTTACAATCTTTTTTTCTTATAAATCCTTAAATTTTATAACTCAATTTTGGTTAATAAAGCTATTTTTTGACAAAAATACTGAGGGGCCCTTTCCGATTACTGAAAGCTAAAAATCAATACCCAACCTATACGTAAGTGATTATTAATTCTAAATTTTTAATTTTTAATAACGGTTTTCTTATAAAACTTTGAGGTGCAGCGCACCGCAATATTTGTCATGCCTTTGACTTGATGGCGCAAAATGCGCTCATAGCAGAAAAGCTAAGTTAGTTTTCCAAAGGTGCAACGCGCCGTAATATTTGTCTGCCTTTCTGTATATTTATTACAAATATTGCGGTGCGCTGCACCTTGAAATTTTTTATAAGAAAACCGTTAATTTTTAATTACAA
>JAYTMW010000437.1:0-4510 GCA_043728105.1 Saprospiraceae bacterium
AGATGTGATGTTTTTGAAAAGAAGATAGATGGCATCAGTGGATTTGTATAGCCCACCGATTGAAATCGGTGGTTTCAAGATGATAGATGTTGCCGAACAATTTTAATCGCACAGGTCGGATTTATCCGACTTGTGCGATTAAAATTGTATAGTCCCATCGGGACGGGTCATATTGTAGCGGCGGATTTCAATCCGCCGAGACATAACACGCCCCTTTTATTGAGTGCCGTAGGCACGGCGCATATAACAACTATTTCAAATCTTCAAAGATGTATCGTTCATCAAAAGGCACTTCAAATTTATTGAGAAAATTCAAATATTCTTCTCTAAAAGTTTGCTTTTTATGATGTTCTTCTTGGTTCAAAATATATTGATAGACATCATCCATTTGCGAACGACTGTAAGAGAAAGCACCATAACCTTCTTGCCATTCAAAATGTGATTTAGTTTTTTTGTTGTCGTTAATCCATTTAGACGATTTTGCTTTTACTGTTTGCATCAAATCAGAAATAGCAATGGTGGGTTTCAGCCCAAAAAAACAGTGAACATGGTCATAAACACCATTGATGATTATTGTTTTACAACCTGTTTCATTTGTCAGATTGCCTATTACACCATGGAGTTCATTTTTCCAAGAACTATCAATAACGGCGGCTCTATATTTAACGCCAAAGACAGCTTGAATGTAGATTTGGTGGTATGTGTTTGCCATTTTCTTAGTATGTTTATGTGAACAAATTTTTTATATGCGCCGTGCCTACGGCACTCAATAAAAGGGACATTGTGCATCTCGGCGGATTGAAATCCGCCGCTACAATATGAGCCGTCCCGATGGGACTATATAAATTTAAAACCATTACTCAATTCCTTCGCCAATATAATGTAACTTATTGATTTTCAAGCTATTACCTTTGTTTTTCAATTTCATTTTTTTAATACTAAGGAGGGTTACAAAATCACCTCCCTTTCCCCCTCCAAAACCGTCAAAACAACAGGGTCTAAAAGCCGCATTGACAAGCCTTTAATTTTCGGTAATTCATAATGAAAATAAAACTGCATCGTGTGAATTTTAGACGCATAAAAAGCCGCATCATCGCCCACGTTTTGACCGTTTGAAATGGCTTTTTGTGCTGCCGTTGCTTGGCGAAGCCACTGCCAAGCGACATTCAGATTTGCAAACAACTCCATATAAAGCGTGGCATCGGATAGAAAAACCTCTGAATTTTGCATTTTTGCTACATTTAAGAGGTGATTTGTGACGTTTTTCCATTCGTCAATGGCCCCCCTCAGTATTTCGGCATATTTTTTCAAATTATCAAAATGCTCGGCGGCTTCAACATCAGGCATCACTTCTTCGAGCCAAACGTCCACAATTTTTCCATCATTTTGTGGAATTTGACGACCCAATAAAGCCAACGATTGTATGCCCGTTGTGCCTTCATAAAGCGTCATAATGCGCACATCACGGAGCATTTGTTCCAACTCAAAATCTTCGGTGTAACCATAGCCGCCCAACACTTGCAAGCCTTGATTGACGGCGACAAAACCCATCTCCGAACCATACGTTTTGGCAACGGGCGTGAGCAATTCTAAGAGGTCGTTGTAGCGTTTTTTTGTGGCGGGGTCGTGGCTTGCTTTTTCTAAATCCAAGTATTGATAACAATGTAAAATCAAGCACAAACCACCTTCCGCGATGGCTTTTTGAAGGAGCAACATACGCCGTACATCGGGATGATGGATGATGGTAGTGGGTTCGCCCAAAGCACTTTTTTCCGTCAATCGCCGCCCTTGTGGACGCTCCTGTGCGTACTGCAAGGAGGCATAATACGCCGCCGATGCAATGTGAATGCCCCCCATGCCCACGCCCAATCGTGCGCCATTCATCATCAAAAACATTTGTGGCAAACCTCGATTGGGTTCACCCAAAAGGTAGCCCGTGCAATCGTTTTTTGCGCCAAATTCTAAGTGCATGGCGGGCGTGGCTTTTTGACCCATTTTATGATAAATACCGATGGAAGTCACGTCATTTGAGGCAAGCACCCCCTTCCCGATGGTATCGGGATTTCGTTCCTCAACAGTATTTTCTCTGTTTTTTGGAACAATAAACAAAGAAATGCCTTTCGTTCCCTTCGGTGCGCCTTCAATTCGAGCTAAAACGGCGTGGATAATATTGTCGGAATAATCTTGGTCGCCCGCTGAAATGAATATTTTTTGACCCACAATTTTATACGTGCCATCGGCTTGAGGATAAGCGGTGGTCGTAATATCAGAGAGCGAACTGCCCGCTTGCGTTTCCGTCAAACACATCGTTCCGAGCCATTCTCCTGCGAGCATTTTTGGCAAAAAGGCTTGTTTTTGCTCGTTTGTGCCAAAATTTAGGATTAAATTGGCTGCACCTTTGGTCAAATCGGTGTACATCACAAAGCTGTTGTGTGCGCTGCCCATCACAAATTCAATCGCCGAAGCCATCGTTTTAGGCAGTTGAATGCCGCCAAAAGCCGTTGGAAAAGGAGCTGCCATCAAACCCGCTTCGCTGAACGTTTTGACAAATTCATGTACACCGTGATGCACTTTCACTTGCCCGTCAATCAGTTCGGGTTGATTGCGGTCGGAGTCCACGAAATTGGGGCGCATAATTTTGTCCGCAATGTCAGTTGCCACATCGAGCGTGAAAGCAAAAGTTTCTGCATCGTGGGTGTTGAAATAATCATGTTTGGTTAATTCTGCAATGTTCAACACTTCAAAAAGTGTGAAATCAAGATTGCGACGAGAGAACGATTTGTGAGCCATCGGATGAGAATTAAAAATTAAAAATTAGTAATTAAATACGTAATTCGTTGAAAATCAATTGTTTGTAAAATTGAATTCAAAGAAAACGCCTTTTTAACGATTAAAAAACAAATATAAGGCTACCTTACAATTACAAGATAGTTTTCTATTTTTGTGTGAAAATAAGACATTATGCCCGCAAGAACAATTTATTTAATCAAGCGATTGGAAACAGAGGTAACATCTCAAATGGTAGAAATTTTGGGTGTTTACGATATTACGCCGACACAATTTACCATCCTCAGTTTTGTGGGCGATAACGCATCGGATTTATCCTCGGCGCAACTGTCGAGGCGTTTTTTGATGACACCTCAGTCTATGAACGAAGTGGTGACAACGTTGCAGCGAAAGGCGTTGTTAGAAAAAAATATAGACCCCAATCACAAGCGGATTTTGCGGATTAGTTTGACCGAAAAAGGTGAAGCAATGCTCACGCAATGCAATGCCGCCATGGATGAATTTGAGGCAGATTTAATGGAAGATTTTAGCCAACAAGATATTGATTTTCAATTACTTATAACTTGACGCAAGTTCAAAACTTGCGTTAAGTTTTTTAAAAACTAACATAAAAAATGATTTTAGAACTCGCAATAATTGAAATTAAAGAAGGCACAAACGCCGCTTTTGAAAAAAACTTAGACCAAGCACAACATGTTTTGAGTCAAGCAGAAGGGTATATTGGGCATGAATTTAAAAAGTGTATCGAGCGCAACAACCGTTACATTTTACTCATAAAATGGACAACATTGGCAGCCCATACTGAGGGGTTTAGAAGCTCTGAACTATTCAAAGAATGGCGCAATTTGATAGGGCATTTTTTTGAAAATCCACCCTTAGTTGAGCATTATGAGCAACTGTAATTTCGATTTAAATAAAGAAATAGAAAATATGCAAGGAGAAACAGACCTATCCATTTTAATCAAAAACATGCGGCCCATTTTAAACGAAGGGCAATATATTTTTTGCAACGTTGCAAGCAAAAAAGACCTTGATTTTGATAAAATTATTCATTTTTTTAAAGAAAAAGAAGGATTTACAATTGTCGTTGAAAGGGCTTATGCCGATGAAAAAGGCTACCCATATACCTCCGCTTTTGCTTGGATAACGCTCTTGGTTCATTCATCTTTGGAGGCAGTTGGCTTGACCGCCGCTTTCTCAAATGCTTTGGCAGAACATCAAATTTCGTGTAATGTCGTAGCAGGATTTTATCACGACCATATTTTCGTTCAACATGAATTGGCGCAAAAAGCGGTAGATGTTTTAAGGCATTTATCGTCAAAATACTGAGGGGCCTCGGTAGCGGTGGAATTGCCGCTTTCAACAACGGTGTGACGGTCGAAGAAACCTATTTGATGCACAACCAAGCTGAGATGGTTCTTTTGAATGCCATTTGCATAAAGCAAAATTTGATTATCTGACTTTATCAAAAGCACAGGTTACGACGATTGCGGAGAATTATGTGGGGTTGAAAAATGTTTGATTTTATAGTTTATCGAACTTTTTACAGCTGTACTATTGTCCATTTTTAGCATCAGGATTTTCTAATCAAATCCTTACCCCCTCAGTATTTTTTCTCATTTCATACGAAAAGGGGCGATTCAAGCGAATCACCCCTTTTCGTATGAAAATGCAACATAACACACTGATTGTCAATATATTACATATATAATTTCTAACTCTT
>JAYTMW010000438.1:0-1725 GCA_043728105.1 Saprospiraceae bacterium
AAGTGAGGTGCATACGTCACACGGGCGGGCAGATAGCGTGGTGCAAACGGCAACGCATGTGTATGTTTTTGAGTTTAAATATAATAAATCGGGTAAGACGGCTTTTGACCAAATTATTAAAAAAGGGTATGCTGATACTTATCGAGCATCGGGTAAAAATATTATTGGTATTGGTGTTAATTTTAGTGAAAAGAAAAAAGCGATTACGGGCTGGGTGGTTAAAGATTTAGTGTGATTTTACACGGATTTAGGGATTATTTGGATTGAAGGATTTTAAAAAAGAGACCCCTCAGTATTTTTATGTTTTGCAAAGGTTTTTAATTGAAAAATGATATGAAAAAGAGAATATTACCAATAGGCATACAAGATTTTCGAGATTTACGAGAAAAAGATATGGTTTATGTAGATAAGACCGAGCATATTCATCGTCTTATTACGGAAGGGTCGTATTATTTTTTTAGTCGCCCACGGCGGTTTGGGAAGTCGTTGACGGTATCCACTTTGAAGGAGATTTTTTCGGGTAGTAAAGAACTTTTTAAAGGACTTTGGATAGAGAATAATTGGGATTGGTCTAAGACAAGCCCTGTTATTCATATTTCTTTTGCAAGAATGGATTATCAATTGATGGGTTTAGATAATGCTATAAAAGATAGTTTAAATAAAATTGCCGAGTCCTATAATATTCAATTATCAACAAATTCATATAAGTATCAATTTGAAGAATTGATAGAAAAATTAGATGCTCAATATGGTAAAGTAGTATTATTGATTGATGAATATGACAAGCCCATTATAGATTATTTGGAAAATCACGTTATTGATAAAGCGAAAGAACATCAGCGAATAATGAAGACGTTTTATTCGGTTTTGAAGGATGCGGGTTCTCATTTGCGTTTGGTTTTTATTACAGGTGTATCAAAATTTTCAAAGGTTTCTATTTTTTCTGATTTGAATCATTTGAATGATATTACTATTGATGGGCGTTTTGTAAATCTTGTTGGATATACACAAAATGAATTGGAAACCAATTTTCAATCTTATATTGATGAAATAGTCATAAACCTAAATACACCCAAACCCGAGCTTTTAGATTTGATGCGGAAGTGGTATAATGGATTTAGTTGGGACGGTGTTAATAAGGTTTATAACCCTTTCGGAACGCTTAATTTTTTGCAAAAACAAGCATTTCAAAACTTTTGGTTTTCGACGGGAACGCCTACTTTTTTAGCAGAATTGATGAAAAAACAAGTCAATTTCGAGTTTGAAAACCTCAAAATAGATTCGGCACTTTTGGATAAATACGATTTAGATAATTTAGAATTATCCCCTCTTTTGTTTCAAACGGGTTACTTGACGGTGAAGGAAAAAGATGTGATGACGGGCGATATGGTTTTAGATTATCCTAATAAAGAGGTGCGTGAAAGTATGTATCGTTTTGTTTTAGACTATTTGACCCGCACGCCCCCTGAATCCTCTACGGGTATGACTGTAAAAGATTTAGCCAAAGCGTTCCATTCCAATGATTTAGACAAAGTGAAAATCATTTTGGATACCTTATTTGCGGATTTATCTTACAATTTGTACGAACCTGACCCACGCCGTAGTGAGCGTTTTTATCATAGCGTAATTCATTTGATGTTTAAATATTTAGGTGTTCATGTGCAAAGTGAGGTGCATACGTCACACGGGCGGGCAGATAGCGTGGTGCAAACGGCAACGCATGTG
>JAYTMW010000439.1:0-2341 GCA_043728105.1 Saprospiraceae bacterium
TCAATTCGATACTAAAATCCAAGAAAAGAGTATTTACGATAATGCGCCACAAGAAGGAGAAAATTTTTATCGTCTAAAAACAACTTATTTTTCAGGTGATTTTGACTACTCGGCAATTAAAAAAGTGGTCAATTCAAAAGCATTAGGATTCACAATTTTTCCAAATCCTGCCTCTGATGAAGCATGGATCGACCTTAAAGCCTTTGAGGGACGCACACTTGAAATTGTTTTGACGGATATGGCAGGAAAAATAATTAAAGTGGAAAAAGTAGAAAAAGCCTCCGCTATACCGCACTATTTAGATTTGAATGGCTTCAAAAATGGCACGTATATTCTTAATGTGGAAACAAAAGGAAAACGGACGGTTTTGCGTATGCTTTCGATACTAAAATAAATAGAATTTGTTTGTTTATTCGTTTAAATCCCGACAAGTTAAATGCTTGTCGGGATTTTTGGTTTTGTGAACTATGTGACGAGTAAAGAATAAATAAGATATTTTTTTTGAAACACATAGGCACATAGGGCACGTAGTTTTTATCATAACTAATTGAAAATCAAACAATTATATATAGATCTATGTGTCCTATGTGACTATGTGTTTAAAAAAAATGACCTATTTATTATTTACTCGTTACTAAACCTTAAATTTTTAAATTTTAATTGTTTTCTATCTCAAAATCGTCACATCCCCCCTCAGTATTTTACCATCATCGACGTTTAATCTTAAAATATAGTAATATGTGCCTTCTGCCAAAGGTTGCCCATTTTGATTTGTGCCACCCCATTGACCATTGTAGGCTTTTGAGCGATAGAGAATTTCACCCCAACGATTAAACACGGTTAGTTCACTTTTGGTAAATTTTTCGATATTGTCAATCACAAAAAAGTCATTTTTGCCGTCGCCATTTGGCGTTATGGCATTTGGAATATCAACCGTTATAGTCGTATCAATTATTGGTTTAATTTTTTCTTTTACTAAAATCCTAACCTCGCCCGTGTCACACACCGATGCACAAGTTTTACTACAGATAAGATAACGGAATTTTACCACACCTTTATATGTAGAGTCGGATATGTACGTAAAGCCCCCATTACTAAATAGGGCAAAATAACCTGATGCTGGACTGTTTAAGGCAGTAACTTCATAAGTTCCGACTGGAGCGGATTCAGTTACGTTCGCTTTTACAGAATCACCCGCTATTACCTCCAAAGCCAATGAGTTACCCTTGGGAATAATGGGTAAGAAAACCTGTACCGTATCCGACACTCGGTAGGTTAAACAAACGCTGTCTTGAATGGTAATGATGAATATATTTTTACCATTTTGCAAATTTTCAATGGCTGTCGTTGGGCTATTTATCTTAACCACTCTTGATGCGTTTTGACTCTTCCAAGTGCCTAAATACTGAGGGGGTATCGTCGCATTCAACGTGGCTGTTCGCTCACAAACTGTTTGATCTGCGCCAGCATTGAGCGTAGGGCGAGGGCGTATAGCCACACTTACTGAGCCGCCTATTTCCGCTTTACAACCACTACTACTTAAAACTTCTACTAATCTATAACTGCTTGATAATGAGGGTATTACATCAAATTTTTCAAGATTTTTGATTTTACTTATTTCAAAAACTTCATTGCCAAATTGATATGATACTTTGAAAATATCATTCGTGTTTGATTTGAAAACCAAGGATGCTGGTGTTCCTGCACACACCGTTGTATCGCCCGTGAAATTTGCGGTCAATTTTTCTTTAAAGACAATAGGAATTCCGTTTGAAATGGCAAAACATCTATCCAATGGGTTTGCTTGTCCGCTAACATTCGTACCGATGGCATAGTGGATGTAATAAACAGTATTGTACTTCATTTTGGTAGAATCAAAAATAAATTCACCCGTTTTATTCTTAAAAATGACTGCGCCCAAAGCCGTAGAAGTGCCTTTGTGTAAAATAAAATCAAACGTATCATCTCTGTCTAAAATCGCATTGGCATTGTAAACTGCTTTCCCTTTTAAACCAAAACAAATGACTAAAGAGTCTTTTTTCAAAGTCCCCGCCGAGGTGGCGCAATCACAGGTTTTTTGACCTTTCAGCGTATCGGAGGGACAATTGAATGCATCAATTATCACAAAATTATATTTAGAACCACTGGCAATCGGTTGCGATTTGAACGTATCTTGAACGATGCTGCCAATTAAATTACCTCTGAAAGAATATGGCGCACGTCCATTGAGCTTTATTTTTACAACATATTGAGTGGCTTCCAAATCGCAAGTTTCGTCAACAAGCGTTGTAGTTGGTTTACTTTTAAATGATAGTTTCAACGTATCGGTAGCGGTACAATT
>JAYTMW010000440.1:0-1988 GCA_043728105.1 Saprospiraceae bacterium
TATAAAGTGTCTATATACTTTTACTTACTTATTTGAGAAAAGTATAAACTTATTATTGTTTCAACTTAAACGCTAAAACACTTAATTTGTGATACGAATATAGATAAAATTACAAAAATTATACAGTTTCTCTAAAATTAGTTCCCCTTTTTTTATTGCAACATTTGAGAAAATAGGTTGAAATTGCTCAAAATACTGAGGGGCCTCTTGGCAAACTAATTTTAGAGAAACATGTTTTATGATTTATGAAAAAGCGTTTAATCCTGTTACATCCATGCCTGTTATGAGCAAATGAATGTCGTGTGTGCCTTCATACGTGACGACCGATTCGAGGTTCATCATGTGGCGCATGATAGGGTATTCGTTGGTGATACCCATGCCACCGTGGATTTGACGAGCCTCCCGACATACTTCCAATGCCATGTTGACGCTGTTGCGTTTTGCCATTGAAATTTGGGCAGGTGTTGCCTTGCCTTTGTTTGCCAAAGTTCCCAAACGCCAGACCAATAATTGTGCTTTGGTGATTTCGGTTATCATTTCAGCCAATTTCTTTTGCGTCAATTGAAAGCCTGCCAAAGGTTTGCCGAATTGCTTGCGTTCCATCGAATAGCGCAAAGCGGAATCGTAACAATCCAAAGCCGCACCAATTGCACCCCAAGCTATGCCATAACGTGCTTTCGATAAACAACTCAACGGGCCTTTTAAACCTTCGATATTGGGTAATACATTTTTCTTTGGCACTCGCACATCTTCAAAAACCAACTCGCCTGTAATGGATGCACGAAGTGATAATTTTCCATGAATCTCTGGTGCAGTAAAGCCTTTCATGCCTTTTTCTACGATTAAACCAATGATTCTACCGTCTTCCCGCTTTGCCCAAACTACGGCAATGTCGGCGATTGGTGAATTGGTAATCCACATTTTTGCACCATTTAATATATATGAGTCGCCGTCATCTTTCACATTTGTCACCATATTGGAAGGGTCGGAACCGTGGTCGGGTTCTGTCAAACCAAAACAGCCGATGAACTCGCCGCTTGCCAACTTGGGCAAATAATAATGTTTTTGTTCTTCACTACCATATTTATAAATGGGATACATGACCAACGAACCTTGAACCGAAGCCATTGAGCGAATACCCGAATCACCACGCTCTAACTCTTGCATGATGATACCGTAAGCGATTTCGTCCATGCCACCGCCGCCATATTCGGCAGGGATTGATGGGCCAAAAGCACCGATGTCTGCCAAGCCTTTGAAAAGGTGTTTGGGGCATTGGGCTTTGTCGTAACACTCCTCGATGATAGGGCTTACTTCTTGCTTTACCCATGCCCGCACAGCGTCACGAGCCAAAAGGTGTTCGTCACTCAAAAGTTCATCAATAGCGTAATAATCGTGGTATTGATACCGATCTTCTTTGGCTTTTTTTTGAGCCTTTTCTACTAATTCATTTGTTACAGACATGATGTGGTTTTATTAGTTTTAAATTTGATTAGGCAAATATAAGTAGTTGATAGTGGATAATTGATAGTTGATAATTTTTTAATTAGTTGATAATCAATGAGTTATGCAAAATATAAATAGCGTTTCAGTAATTTCTTTTTTGGTATTATTGCTGATAACGTCTATTTTCATTTCCTTACTATTCGTTGGGTTCTTTCAAATTTCAGAAAGGGACCCCTCAGTATTTTTACACTTTTGGTTAAAATCTCGGACAAAATTACGTATTTGTATTGTCTTATTCAACACCCATTTTGAAGGAAATTCAATAGTATGATTTTAATTTTTTAATTTAAAATTATTCTATTCAGAAGAGACGTTAAATAATTGTTTCGGTCTCAAATTTAAATCTCTTTTTTTATAAGGAATAAACGAAAAAAGGTAATTTAAATTTTGAGCGTCAAGATTATATGGCTGAGTTACCACAATATAAAACGTAGTAATATTTGGATTTTGACCGCTTAAAATAATCTTGAAATACAATATCA
>JAYTMW010000441.1:0-2190 GCA_043728105.1 Saprospiraceae bacterium
GTGCGTGTTGCGTCTGTACTCACGACGCAATACGCACGACGCAATACGCACAACTCAAATCCGTTTAAAAATGACAGTTGTGTTATGCCCACCAAAGCCAAAGCCATTGCTCAAAACGACATTCAAACGGCGTTGTTGCGCTTCGTTGAAAGTAAAATTAAGTTTCGCATCCACATCAGGATCGTCGGTAAAATGATTAATCGTTGGTGGCACAAAATCATTTTGCATGGCCAAAATGCCCGCAATCGCTTCAATAGCACCCGCCGCACCCAACAAATGTCCCGTCATAGATTTTGTGGAACTGATGTTAATATCGTAGGCTTTTTCACCAAAAACACCCATAATGGCATTCACTTCCGCAATATCGCCCAACGGTGTAGAAGTGCCGTGAACGTTTATATAATCAATATCTTCTTTGTTCAAATGGGCATCTTTAATGGCCAAATTCATGCAATTTATAACACCCAAACCTTCGGGATGCGGTGCCGTCATGTGATAAGCATCGCTCGTCATGGCTCCACCAACCACTTCACAAATGATGTTCGCACCACGTGCTTTGGCGTGTTCGTATTCTTCAAAAATTAAAGCACCTGCCCCTTCACCTAACACAAAACCATCACGATCTTTGTCCCACGGGCGAGACGCTGTTTTAGGGTCGTCGTTGCGGGTACTCATGGCGTGCATGGCGTTGAAACCGCCTACGCCTACGCTTGTAACTACTGCTTCCGAGCCGCCCGCAATAAAAATATCGGCTTTACCCCAACGAATGTAATCAAAGGCATTGATAAACGCATGATTTGAGGTAGCACAAGCCGAAACAGTGGCATAATTGATGCCTCGGAAACCATATTTTATGGAAATCAAGCCCGCTGCAATGTTAGAAATCATTTTTGGAATCAAAAAAGGATTGTAGCGAGGAACACCACTGCCTTTCACGAAATCCGCAATTTCATTTTCCAAAGTCATCAAACCACCTATGCCAGAACCAAAAATAACACCGCAACGATCAAGGTCAAGTTTATCTATTTCGAGACCACTCATTTGCATCGCTTCGTTCACTACCACCATCGCAAACTGTGTATATAAATCTATTCGACGGACTTCTTTTTTATCTATGGCAATTTCAGGATTAAAATTTTTGACTTCACAAGCAAATTGAGTTTTAAACAAAGCGGCATCAAATCGAGTGATGACACCCGCACCACTTACGCCTTGTTTTAAACCTTCAAGGTATTCTCCAACATTATTCCCAATGGGTGTAAGAGCTCCCATACCTGTTACAACGACTCTTCTCATACTAAAAGATGAATTTTTGGCGTAAAGTTAGAAATTTTTGGCAAGTAGTGAAATGAGATTAAAAGAATCGTAAATATTATAAGAAAGTATTTAGCAAAAAGTGAAGAACACTTTGATTTTTGATAAAATTATCAAAAAATACTGAGGGGCCCCCTTTTCAACTTCCCTTTTCAACATTCCTTGTTCAATATTCGATATTCCTACCTTTTATCTTTAAAAAAACGCTTCATCAACTCCCCACATTCGTCTTGCATGATGCCCAATTCCAATTTTGTTTTAGGATGTAAAACCTCTTTTCCAAAGCGCATAAACCCTCGTTTATCATCACCTGCCGCATAAACCAATCGCTGCAATTGCGCCCACGCCAAGGCTCCTGCGCACATCACACAAGGCTCAAGCGTGACGTAGAGCGTACATTCATCCAAATATTTACTGCCTAAATAATCCGCTGCGGCAGTCAATGCTACTATTTCTGCATGAGCCGTTACATCATTTAGCCGTTCCGTTTGGTTGTGCGCCCGGGCTATGATGCGGTTATTTGACACCACGACTGCACCCACTGGTACCTCGCCTTCATCGTAGGCTTTTTGCGCTTCCAAGTAGGCTTGCTTCATAAAATATTCATCGGTGAATGTAGAAATCATACTCTTTATTTTTGGTTGCAAATAAAAGACATCTATCTTATACCTTTGTATGTTTTTTGAAAAATGTTTTATTGGTTTTCTGAAACATTCCTGTAAAACGTGTGGAAATACTGAGGGGGTATAGCATCAGGCTAATTCACTTTAATTTCACACGCTACTGTTTTACGATGACCAATTTTTCATTCAAATTTTACTTTCAAGAATAGACGCTAAGTAGAATTAAACTTTCGGTGAAAATAAACTCATGTCA
>JAYTMW010000442.1:0-1636 GCA_043728105.1 Saprospiraceae bacterium
ATTTAATCAAATCGGGTATAACTCTTGGAGGGTTTCAAATCCTCCAAGAGTTTGTAATAAAACGAGCTAATTCTCCAACTAATTTAATCAAATCGGGTACAACTCTTGGAGGGTTTCAAATCCTCCAAGAGTTGTCTGCATACTTCAAGAATTAATTAAAATCAGTAATCTAAATTACGGGACTTCCAATTCTTTTGTGTCTCTATGAAAGCATCTTTACCACCAAATGAAGGAAACACCAAATCCCGCCTAAGAAACGTTGGTTGTTCATCAGTTATTAAAGTCCAATAAGATGAATGAAACCAATCCTTAAAATCCTCGCAAAATCCGTGTTTAACGGGGTTGTAATGGATATAACAAATCAAGTTATTAAAATACATACGGTCAGTCACATGCACACGACAAAAATTACCTTCAAATAGTGTCCCTCGCCTTGATTGTTGCTTATTAAATGCTTGTGTATAACCATTAAAAAGATTAGAAAACTGTTGGCTAACCCGTCGCTGAAAATCTTCATCAGACGAACTATTGGAGAGTTTCCAACGCTCCAATAGTTGTGGAGATGCTAATAAAATATGTTCTTTGCATTTTACCCGAATCGCAAAATGAAAATGGTTTGGCATCAAACAATAAACAATTGTATCTACAACAGGTGATACAAAATGCTCATAACGCTCTAAAAAGTAACGATAATTATCGGGGTTCTCAAATACATTGTTTTTGTTAACGGCATGATCGTATAAATGATAGACACTGCCTAATGTCATAAGTTTGCTCATAATTGTGATTGTTAATTTAAAAATGGAGATAAATTAACTGACAATTTTAGAGTGTACCTATTTTTGAAAAGTATAAATTATTTTGTTATAAAATCTTTGTATCTACGTCTGGAAATTTCAAACAACTCTTGGAGGGTTTCAAACCCTCCAAGAGTTATACTTCTATTTAAGCCATAACCTATTGTGAAAACACCCCTCAGTATTTTTGATAAAATTTGGTATTTGGGTTATTCCAATTTAAACTTAATCGGAATCGTATAAGCAACAGAAACAGCCCTACCATTTTGTTTGCCCGCCTTCCATTTGCCATCCAACAATTTCACCAAACGAATAGCTTCATCATTGAAAGCTGTGCCTAATCCTCTTTTTACTTTCACGTCTTCAAGTTTGCCTTCTTTGGTGATAATAAAACCGATATAAACTGTGCCTTCTGCACAAACATCATTAGGCCATTGCATATTATCGTAAATTAATGTACGCATTGCGGATTCTCCACCTTCAAATTCGGGTTGTTCCTCTGATGGATGGATGTAAAGAGGTGGCTCACCACAATAGAACAATTTTTGTTCAATTGTATCAATATTAGGAAGTAATGGTGGTGCATCTATTTGTGAAAATGCAACCATATTATTCAAACAAAAAACGATGGAAATTGTATGTCTAAAAATCATGATAAATTCTTGTTTTATGTTGCGCAAAATGTTTTGATTCTATTTTTATTAAAATGAAAATTTAATCGGTAGCGTATAATTCATATCCACAAACACACCATTTTGTTTGCCAGCTTGCCACTTTCCACTCATCAATTTAATAGCCCGCATAGCTTCTTCTTCAAACTCTGGATAATCCTTAATACC
>JAYTMW010000443.1:0-2246 GCA_043728105.1 Saprospiraceae bacterium
TCCGCCACCCAAAATGAACGAGGGTTTTCATCGGTCGCTTTTAACGCATTGAATGTGTCACGTACGGAAGAAGCAATACACGGTTTTTTATAAGAAAGCAACATCCAACCCGTGAATAATTCGTTTCTATCCGACCATTTTTTTGTGGCTGCAAAATGTGGAAAATCACCAAATCGAGTATTTGAAAACATGTATCCATCCTTATCAAAACCCGTTGGAAACATAGCGATACGGCGTTCAAAATTCCAATTGACAGCAATCCACGGCGTGCCTGTATTCCAATAATTGCCATAATTATCTTGAAAAGTATTACCATGTCCTGCACCACACATGAAGCCACCCGGTTTATACGAAATCGGATTGTTGGCAGCATAAGAAAACGGCCCCAACGGCTTATCCGATACGTAAACCCCATTGGCATATACGTTATATTCCGTCCCTGGCGCACCGTATTGAAGATAGTATTTGCCGTTGTGTTTCGTCATCCAAGCCCCTTCCATAAACGGCGTAATGTCGCTCCGATGGTCTTGTCCGAAACGTTCCCAACCGTGCTGATCGGGATGCAATCGGAACATCCCCACGTACTTATTTTTTCCTTTATAAGCCAAACGATTGCCATAATCCAACTCCGAACCATACATCGGATACACGTTTGATGAACCCCAATACATAAACCATTTATCGGTATCGGGGTCATGAAAAATGCACGGATCCCACGGTCCAACTTCGGGCGGCAGACGAGGCAACCAACGATTATAAAACTTTAATTTACCTTTTTCTGGCTCCGTAGAATAGAAAATAGGGCGTTGCTCAAAGGTAGATTGAAACAAAAACAAGGTATCTCGCACACTCAAAGCGGCGGGCGCACACATATCTTCCATAGGCCATTTGTCGGGCGTAACGTAATCCCAATGCATCAAATCTTTGGAGTGCCACCAACCACCCGAAATAGTCACGAAGGCATAATACTCGCCTTTGTGGTTCACAATCACGGGATCTGCACCCGAGCGATAGGAAATGCGTTCGTTGAGTTGCTCAAAATTGTAGCGGTAGCCGATGTCCATGGGGTTGCAATAGGTGCGTTGTTGGGCGTGGGTTGTTATTGCGAAAAAGAAAAGGCTGAATAGGATGAGTTGTTTTGTCATAGTTTTTTTTGGATGAAATTTAGTTACCTTTTTTTGTTGGGCAAATTTAGGAAAAATAATAAACCCCCTCAATATTTCGCTCAAAAAAGCTAAAAATACTGAGGGGGTCTCTCTCATTTAATTCACCGCCAAAGTCTTATCAATTTCATCAGGCGTTAAGGCTTTAAACTTCAATTTTATCGCCGTTTTGCCCACATTGATTTGTTGCGTTGCAAGATAAGAAATACCATTTTCCAGCTTCATAACAATCAACATAGCGGGTTCTCCAATCGGGATTCTATCGAAACTCAATTCTCCTTCCTTATTATTTGCGTTCATAATGGAGCTTAATTTCGTAAATATCAATTTCGCTTCAACATTGGGCGTGGCTCTAATGCCTGTCTTGACTGACGTTAAAAGAGACTCTGAAATGTTATAGAACCTATCACAATTTATCCAATTTAACTGTTTTGTTTCAAACACATTAAATTGTGAAGAGGTTTGCGATTTGCCCGCTCTCATCGCTTTCTCCGCCTCATGCGATAATGCAATGTATCTATCAAGATTTATGAGCAACGAATCATAACTCGAAGCTCGATATTGAGCATATATAGCACCATTAGCCACTTCATGTTTAAGTTTCCACGGAATGCGGCGATGCCAAGAGTAATCAGGGGCAGCCCATGCGGCTAATTCACGACAAAACCCCGACATTGTATCTTTATTGACGTGATCAAAATTATAACCTTTTGGACGCAAGTCGCTGGCAATAAATTCCTCTAAATTATCCGTATTTGCGCCTTCTTTTTTCAATTGTTTTATGTGCAGCGAGTCTATGCGCCAAACCAACATTTTCGTGCAACCACATGTATCTGTAAGGGATTTTCTAAGATTTTTCATCTCATTTCTTTGCCCTATGATATTAGCGGCATTGAACAAAAAGCTAAAATTGGGCTGTTGAACTCGCCAATCTATATTTTGCGCTTGTTTGGTAGCCACGCCTTCAAAAAGCTGCATATCATTCCTTTCATTATAATCTGTCCGCTTTTTGGGCATCATCAAAAGGTAGTTTTCTTTGGCTTTAACGGGCAGCCCATTTGCCGTGGCTTCGATGTGAATCAT
>JAYTMW010000444.1:0-6543 GCA_043728105.1 Saprospiraceae bacterium
AAAACTGTTTAGACGAAAAAGGCAACTTGGATTTAAACCTTGCACAAACCGTGGCAGTCAGTGGTTTGGATACTTATCACACCGCAACACAAGCGTCACGACTGCTTTATGCCCGTGTGAAGCGTAGTTAACTTTCAATAAATATTGAAAATTGACCTAATTGATAAATCCTAATTTTAATTTTGCAATTGTACTGTTTATATCAATTATAAATAGTTTGGTTTGATGAAGTAACGGATGATTCTGGCACGTTTCAAACGCTTTAATTTTTTGCACGATTTGATACTCACGGCTAAGTAATTATACGGCTGAACGTTTGGTTTTGTGCAAATTTATTGATGGATTCAAAAAGCATCAGAGGTGCGTAATATTGGTAACTAATGCTCTCAAACAAGTTTTAATAGCCACAGCGTGGCGTAATATTAATATTGCGCCACGCTGTGGCCGTTATAAGGTTTGGGTACTCGTTTTTTACCAATATTGCGCACCTCTGGTGCTAAATAGAAATTCACAAAACCATCCGCTTAATAATATACATTAATTTTATATAACAATGCGACCAAAAATTGACGACATAACAAGTGGCGAGAAACTTAACAATGGTATTGTCAACGGCGATTGCCTTTGGGAAAACATAGGTATGAACGCTCGGATTTAGATTTGAAATAGGGCGCATACCCCCTCAGTATTTCAAGCAAAAAAGGCTCAAAAAAGGGTTAATTGCTCATTGTCGGGTGGTTTTACAAAGCCTTTCACCGTGCGGCCGCCGTATTTCCAAGCGTCTTTTCTTTCTTTTTCAATCAGTTGCTCAAAATTGTCGTTGGGCGTAAAATCTTGCTCGGCTTTTTGCGCCAAAAGCGTGAGTTTTTTTATCGCTTCATTTTTATCGTTATCGCCTATTTTGGCTTTTTCAACCGATGATTTCAGAGCCGCAATTGTTTCATCATACACGTGCGTTGGAACGGGGAAGGAAGACTTGGCGTTTTTGCTCCCGTGTGCAAAGGCAAAGCGGGCGGGGTCGCTGAATCTCGACGGCGTTCCGTGGATAATTTCGCTCACCAAAGTCAATGATTGTAGCGTTCTGGGGCCTAAGCCAGTGAGCAATAATAAATCTTCAAATTTTTCGGTTTCATTTTCTTGGGCGAGCCACAAAATGCTGCCCAAACGTTTTAAATCAACGTCTTTGGCTTTAATATCGCAATACGTCGGGAGAGTGATATGCTTGATTTCTCGCAACATTTTTTCGGGATTCTCATGGACGATTTTGATAATTGCTTGTTGTGTGGGCTGTGCTAATTTATCCACCAAATTCAGAATTTCACCTTGATTGTCGCCACAAATTGCCGTGTGTGGTTCTTCCACAAAAGATTGAATGTTGGCGGAGTGCCAATGATACCGCCTTGCCCTCGAATTTTCGGTTTGCATCCCTTGTTGAATGACCGACCAATCACCTTTATTGCTCACCACAAAACTGTGCAAATAGAGTTGAAAACCGTCTTGAATAGCCGTATTATCCACTTTTGCGCTCAATTTGCTGCATTTTGCGAGGTAATTACCGTCCAAACCTGTTCTATCTCCAAAACTTAGAAGTTCATTTGGCGTTTGTAAACTATCTTTTCCTTTGCCGCCACAGACATAAATGCCCAAGTCTCTGGCGTGTGGATTCAGTGATTTTTTCAAGGCACTCATCACGGCAGTTGTTACGCCCGACGAGTTCCAATCCATGCCGATTACCGAGCCAAAACTTTGAAACCAAAATGGGTCAGACAGGCGACTCAAAAACGCTTGTTGACCATATTCTGCAATGATTGATTCGACAATTGGCAGACTTAATTTGACCATTCCTTCGAACAACCAGCTCGGAATACCGCCACCCATGAGGGCTAAATCTGCTGAACCTGAACGCTTCATTTTTTTGTTTTATTAAATTCTTTCCAAGCCAATAAATACCCAACTGCCAATGATTTATGCTCGCCCCAAGCCTCCGCTACGTCCAACATTTGGGCTTTCAATTTCACATTTGGATTTAATCCGTAAAGTTTTACCATGATTTCTTTTAAGTGAAAATCGTCGTAAGGAAACACATCGGGACGCTGCAAAGTGTAGAGTAAAATCATGTCAATTGTCCATTTTCCGATGCCCTTTATGGATGATAAATGGGCAATTACTTCCGCATCATTTAACAACTGCCAATTGATTTTGTTTGCGGAAAAAAAATCTATAATTCGTTCAACCGTTTCTAATTTACCCACCGATAATTTTGCGTTAGCGAAAGCATATTTTTCAAATATATAAAAATTGTCCAGCGTAAGTATTTCAATATCAGCCGATTGCAGCATTTTTTTGAAAATGTTTTTCGTACTACGGTAGTGGATTTGTTGCTCCAAAACGCAAGACATGAGGTCGTGAAAAACGTCGTTTGTGCTGGCAATTTCGGGTTTCGAGACCAACTCAATGATGCGTTTCAATTGAGGGTCGTTGCTTGATAGATATTTTTCGGATGTCATAATTTTCATAAATGGGTGTCAAATTCGCAGGTTATTCTTCAAAATCCTCGCCTTTCAACTGCTGTTTTATCAACACTTTGACGTAGTGGCGATTGCGGCGTTCTTTTTTAGCATCCGAGCGTTTGTCGTTGCGTTTGTCTTTGACAATGCGCTCTAAATCATTCAAATCTTCGATTTCTTTTACGTCGTTGACGGATGTTCGCTTGGGCATGAGCTTAATTTTTAGGACGATTTAATTACATATCATTTAAGACATAACAATCAAAATAGGGTTTGGTTGATTTTTTAATACCCCCTCAGTATTTTGACCAAAAAAAGCGTATTTCTCAAACCTTTCCCCAAAAAAACTGTTTGAAAAATAAAAAAATTTATGCACGGAAAAAACATACTCATTGTGGGCGCAAGCTCAGGCATCGGTTTGGCATTGGCCGAATCGCTCACGCAAAAAGGCGCAAGCGTTTACACCGCATCACGCACCGAGGGCGATACCCCCTCAGTATTGCACATCAATTTTGACGCACAAACACCTGATTATCAAGGCTTTACGCAATTGCCCGAAGTCATTCACGGATTAGTTTACTGCCCTGGCACCATCAATCTAAAACCCTTCGGGCGCATTTCTACCGACGATTTTTTGAAAGATTTTCAGATAAATGTCTTGGGGGCAGTCGGCGTTTTACAAAACGTGATGCCCAAATTGAAGCGGGCAGAAGGCGCAAGTGTTGTGCTTTTTAGCACCGTGGCGGTTCAAATGGGCATGGGTTTTCATGCCTCCATTGCGGCTTCAAAGGGGGCCATTGAAGGCTTGACACGCTCATTGGCCGCCGAGTTTGCGATGCAAAAAATTAGAGTGAATGCCATTGCGCCTTCGCTCACGGATACACCTTTGGCGGAAAAACTTTTGGGAACGGATGAGAAAAAAGAAGCCAGTAACCGCCGCCACCCGATTGGTCGCTACGGCACAGCGCAAGATGTTGCCAACGCCGCTTTGTTTCTTTTGGGTGACGAATCAAGTTGGGTAACGGGACAAATTTTGGGTATTGACGGTGGTATGGGAAGCATAAAAATGATTTAGATTTGTGTTGAAAATACATCTAACTATGACTAAAGACAGTAAACAATCGTGGATTTTAGTAGGCTACAATATCTTTTCCAAACAAGGACAAACTGGATTAAAAGTAGAAGTTATTGCACGGAAAGTAGGTAAAAGCAAATCTTCATTTTATCATCATTTTGCTGACATTGAAATCTTCACGGAATTATTGCTCAACTATCATTTTGAACGGGCTATTGTGATTGCGGAAATGGAAAAGTGTTGTAATAATGTCGTTCCCGATTTATTGAATGTACTCATTGAGGTCAAAGAAGACTTACTTTTTAACCGACAATTACGGATTAATAGACAAATACCTGCCTTCAAAAATTGTTTTGAAAAATCGAATAAAGCAGTTGGAGAAGCCATTTTGGGTATTTGGGCAGAAATGCTTGGTTTGGGTGATAATTCTCATTTAGCACAAATGGTTTTAAATTTGAGCCTTGAAAACTTCTATTTGCAAATAACAGAGGAAACTTTGACTTATGAATGGCTTTTAAATTACGTCCGAGACTTAAAAACAATGGTACACGGATTTCAAATGAATGAAAAGAAAAAATCCATTCTGTACGGTAGCGTCTAAAATGTGCGTTGTTTACGGCTTAATTTTACATCATTGATAATTTAAAAATGATGTTAAAAATGAGCCAATCAAAATTTTTTCTTTATGTATTCTTAGGCGTTATCTTTTGGTTTAATGCCGCCATCATTATTCGATTTATGGGTGAAAGTTTTTTAACAGACAATAATCCTAAATTGATTTTAGCTTTTCTGTTAACTTTTCCCGTAACAGGTATTACTTTTTATTTAACCAAATTAGTGACTAAGTTAAGCTACTCAGAGTTGTTTCGCCCCATTGTCATCATGACATTTACCGCTACTTTTTTAGATGGCATTGCCTTAACTTGGTTCAGACAATTGTATAGCCCCTCTTTTGAAGTCGCTTTACATGGCTCGGCTTTGATACTTTGGGCAGTAGGTTTGGGCTTATTGTTTGCATATTATTTAGAGCAAAAAGGGATGAAATGAAAGGTTTAATTAGGTATTAATTCGAGACTTGATACCCCCTCAGTATTTTTGTCAAAAAAGATAAATTTAGGCTACAACCAACTTCACTTGCTCCGTTTTTGGAGCAACAATTTCTTCATTTTGTTTAGGAAAAGAAAAATGAAAAGTCGTTCCAATGCCTTCGGTGGAGGTAAGCCACATCTGGCCGTTGAGTTCTTCCACAATTTTTTTACACGTTGCTAAACCGATGCCAGAGCCTTCATATTCGCTCATAGAATGAAGTTTTGTAAACAATTCAAAGACTTTTTCTTGATATTCTGCCTTGATACCGATGCCATTGTCGGCAATAGAAATGACATAAGTAGCGTCTTTTTCAACACAATTTAAGGTAATTCTGGGTATCACGCCCTGCCTTCTGAATTTAATAGCGTTGGCAATAATATTTTGCAAAAGCTGCATCATTTCAGTAGGAGAGGCTTTTATGGTGGGTAATTGCGTTGATGTTACCAACGTATTGGTTTCTTGAATGACGACAGTTAAGTTTTGCGTTACCATTAAAAGCGTTTCGTTCAAATCTACCTGTAACAAATCATGCGCATTTTTGCCCAAACGAGAATACGTCAAAAGGTCATCTAACAATTTCCCCATGCGTTTCACACCGTCCGTCATGTAGTACATGTATTCTTCTGAGCGTTCATCCAACGTACCTTTTGTCCTTTTTTGTAAAAGCTGGTTATACATACCAATCATCCGCAGAGGTTCTTTGAGGTCATGAGAAGCGGAATAGGCAAAATTTTGGAGATCGTGATTGGATTTTTGGAGTTTTATATCTTTCAATCTAAGTGCTTCAGCTTGGTCGGATATTTCTTGATTTTTGATGCCTAATTCTTTTAAAACCAAAGATTGGCTTTTTTCAAAAATATAGAGAAAACCAAAAACAATGAAAAGAACACCCGAATAACTGCCAAAATAATACCCATCATTTTGAATAAATTTATTGAACTCAGGATGACTACCACCATAAATAAAAGCTCCTATGAAAGTAAAAAACACTAACAAAATCCACGGGAAAGACCCTCGAATACCCATCATGAGAAATGACAAAAACGAAACAACTATCAGCCAAATAATATTATCCGAAAACATACCAC
This sequence comes from Saprospiraceae bacterium, assembly GCA_043728105.1. Classification (GTDB taxonomy): domain Bacteria; phylum Bacteroidota; class Bacteroidia; order Chitinophagales; family Saprospiraceae; genus JAAFJT01. The sequence goes on from JAYTMW010000444.1 coordinate 5,760, forward strand.
CAGTAGTCGGTAATTGTTCTACTAAAAAAACATAACACCCCAAACAAATATAATTTCCAGAAATGATAAGATTTTGCCAACGGTGAAAAATGTATATTGAAGAAGTAATAAACAAGAAAAGAAGCCACAGAGGTATTGGCAAGTCTAAATTAAGGGAGACAGCCAATGCTAAAATATGCGTAAAAGAAACACCTACGAGCATAAAAAGATGCGACCATACCAGCACCAATGCCTTTCTATAATCTACGGGATCATTAAGGAATTTTTTAGGAATAAATAGATTAGGTAACAATTTCCATGACTTCATATTTAAATATTAGCAATTTATGTACCAAGTCAAAATTTTTCTTGTTGTACGAAAATAAACATACAATTTGATATTTTCGGCGTTCATTACAGTTGCTTTTTTCTTGAATTTTGACAAAAAAATACCCCCTCAATATTGACTCTTTTTGAGAAAATACTGAGGGGGTACCTTTTTATCACAACAATTCAAGTTTTATTCAATTCCCATTTCGTCCAATATTTGACGCACTTGTTCAGCGGGTAAGCGCACAATTGTTGCGATTGTCTCAATAGAAAGTTTACCGTCAATACGAGCATAGCGAATCGTTTCCCTTTTTTCTTTGAGTTCACCTTCAAGTTTACCTTCAAGTTTACCTTTTGTTTCGGCTCTATGCAATAAAAATTGTTCTATTCCCATTGGATATTTTTTTCCTTTAAATTGATCTAATTTTTGTTCAAATATAAGGGTATTTTCTTCATTAAAACTAACATAGTGCTT
>JAYTMW010000445.1:0-3964 GCA_043728105.1 Saprospiraceae bacterium
TCTAAGGCATCAAATTGATAAAGATAAGGTGGTTTGCCGCCCGTAGCCGTAATGGTTGCGGTTGGTGTTTCACAATTTTCTAAAGCAATTTCGACTTTAGCTGTTAAAGGTATCTCACCATCAAACAGATTTGTACCAATAAAATAATTTACAAAAAGCTTATTCTGAACATCGTCCGTTATTTTTAGACTTACTCTATCTTGAAAATCTTTGCGGTGTCTTCCAAAAAAGTAATTATCGTTAGTGCCGCCAATCCAATCATAAGTTGTGTTAATTGTTCCACCTACATTTTGGGCTTGTATTCTAAATGTACTGTTACAAGACAGGGATTGAATTTTTGATTCTACTTGGAGTTTACCTAAAGGTTTTTGATTCGTATTGATACTGCCACTGAAACCAATCATCGTTATTTTATTCAATTGGTTTTGCTGTAAATTATCTGTTAAATCATCTATGCTTAGAGCAATATTATTAGTGCCATCACGTGCCGTGTTATAGACATACATTTTAAGTGTAATAAGCACAGCGTTATCATTCAAACTATACGTATTGGCTATCGCAGGTAATTCAAGTCTAATAGCATTTCCATCTTCATAGAGCCCCATATTAGCAAATGCTTTATTGGTAAAACTTTGGTAACGGAGTTCTTCACTATTATAAGAAACCCGCACTCGCCCAGATTTGAAATCTTTAAAATTTTGAACAGTCAAATTTATAGAAACGGTATCACCTATATTGGCTGTCGCACTATTTAGGAAAAGTTTAACAGGCTCTTGACTTTGCGAGCATAAAAATTGAGAGAAAAAAGAAAATAAAACTATTAGTAGTGGTTTAAATTTCATAAAGTTGTTCCTTAAATATGATTGAATAAAATGCAAAATTAAGCCTATTTCTACGTACAATTCTACTCTTTTTTAATAGTTTTTAATATGATGAATAATAAAATGAATATCGCCTTTTGCGTCACTCATAGACCCACTCGCAATACGTATGCTCGTGAGACGATTAACCTCGATACGTATCATGTTGTGCGTCTTTGACTCATGTTACCAACAAATACCACCTTAATAATCAACAACCTAAAAACCCAAAAAGCCCCTTCCCAACCAAGAAGGGGCTTTTTTGATGCCAAATACTGAGGGGGTAAGCTGAAATAGAAACTTGTAAGAAAATCACTCATTTCAATAGTTTTTTCAATAAAAGTTAACCTTTGGGTGAATTAAATCATTATCTTTGCATAAAATACGAACATACATGAAATTTGAGATTGTTAAATTAGCCAACTTATCAGGTCGAAAAACCACTATTTATTCTGCTATTTTAGGAGATGATAATCAAACTTTATTAGAGCATTTTTTTCTTGAAAATCGTGTTGCACACTTTGAAGAATTAGAGCATATTAGGTCTCAAATTCAAACAATTGCTCATAAAACAGGTGCAATTGAAACCTTTTTTACAAAATATGAAGGCATAAAAGTAGGAGAGGAAGTATATGCTTTATACAGAAATAATCTTCGACTTTATTGTTTTAGGATAGGTAGAAGTATTGTTTTATTAGGTGGCGGCGGTTGGAAAGAAGTTGCTAAATGGCAAGACGATGAAAAACTGTCGCAAGAAGTCAATATAGTACGACAGATTGCTAAAATTATTGATCAACGCATACGTGATAAAGACATTACTTGGAATGGCATCGAATTGGAAGGAGATTTTTTATACGATGATGAAGATTTAGATTGAAATTTTAATAAGTATGCAAGCATTTTTTAACAAATAAAAAAATATAATCAACATGAAAAAGACAGCTCGAATTTACGAAAGCCCATTATTGAATGAATTTGTGGCACTTGAAAACCCAGAATTAACGGCAATAATAGAAAGGAAAATGCTGTTAGCCGCTAAAATTTATGAAGCCTTGCAAGCGCAAAAAATGACTAATCGCAGCTTTGCAGAACGTCTGAATATCAGTCCTCCACTTGTTACAAAATGGCTAAGTGGACAACATAACTTTACAGTGGATACCCTTGTAAAAATTGAACGTATTTTAGGTATCGAGTTGTTGTATTCTGAAAAAATAGCCGCTTAAAAACAATTCAATGAAAAAAGTAAAGAAAATGCAAAATACTGAGGGGGTGTCTTTGAAAAAAGGCACCCTTTCCTGTTTTCAAGCATCTACAAAACAAAAAATAAACACGCAACACGCCAAAAAAAATCATTTTCATTGCTCAAATTTGACAGCTATTTTAATAACAATACGAAACTGAAAATCAACCTATCATTTTTTCAGATTTATTAAAAAATTAAATTAAAACATAATCTATTTGACACCGTGTAAATAAACGAATAATTGTTTAATTTTAAATTTTGTAGTATGTAAAACAACCAATTTCTGTTAATCTGACTATAAAATGAAACAATATGAAAACGATCAAAACTTTATCCATTTTCGTCTCCTTTTTTATTTGTCTAAACGCTAATCAAGCGCAAATTAATAAAGTATTTCGAGACAAAATAAATCATATTGATACTTTACTTAAATATAAAAAATTTAAAGAAGCGAAAGACTCTTTGTATCAAATAACCCTTGACTTTCCAGAAATAGGATTAGAAAAAATAGACCAACTAAAACTTAATACAGTTGTGTCAACTTTCTATGCCCATGTCATTCACAATAAAGATATAGCTTACGTTGCCAGTAAAAAAACGCTTTTGCTGGCTAAGGAAGTTTATCCTGATGATATTGAAATGCAATTCAAATCAATCATTACTCACTTAATAGTGTTAAAATCATTTGCTGATAATGCGTTGATAATCAATTACATAGAATCAAATCTGAAAGAATGGGAAGCTCTTTTAGGCAAAAAAAGCCCTACGCTTAGCACCATTTACCGTCGCTTCGGACTGAGTTATAATGCTCTCGGTAATTTTGAAAAAGGAGAATTTTATTTCAATCAATCCCTTAATATCTTGGCGGGGATTGAAGGAGAACACTCTTCAAAATTGGCTGACTTGTATAAAACAATTGGGTTTTCTTACAAGAATATGGATTCAGAGGAAAAAGCAATCCAATATTTTAAAAAAGCGGTCGAAATTTTAGCGTTTGAAAAGAAAGAATCGTCTGAAAATTTAGCTGAATTATATACATTCATGGGTGAGTCGTATGCAGCCCTCAATATGGCTGATTTTTCTATAACTTATAACTTAAAAGCATTGGATGAATATCTTAAAATTTACAATCCAGAAGATGATAGACTTATATGGTTGTGGAATTCTTTAGGGCTTTCTTACTCAATAAAAAAAGATTACGATAAGGCTATTTTCTATTATGAAAAGGCTTTAAAAATAGAACCTGAATTTACTTATGCACTACATACATTAGCCCGTATATACACGATAAAAAAGGACTATGAAAAAGCGAATTTTTATTTTGAAAAGGTCTTAAAAATTAAGCAATATACTGAGGGGGTTAGCTTTTCTAAAATGAATGATCTTCAAGATTTTGATAAATTTTTATTAGGCAAAGTAAAGCTATTTCAACTGCAATATGATGAGACAAATAATATCGAATTTCTGGAAAAAGCATTAAAGGTTTTGGCTGAAATGAAACGGTTTAATATCTTCAATATTGAGCGATTTGATGAATCAAACAATAAAGAGGCTTATTATGGGAATGCCTTGTATAATCAAAGCATAACCATTGATTTGGACTATAAATGCTTTGAATTAACCAAAAATCAACGCTTTTTGCAACATGCGTTTGATCAATCTGAATTTGCGAAGAGTTTATTGACCTTTCAATTATTTCAAAATAATAGAAAAGAAAACATCGAAAATATACCTTCTGAACTATTAGAAAAGGAAAAAATGCAATTAGAAAAAATTGCCAATATTGAAAAATTATTGAATGAAAATGACAATATCTCTATTAATAAACAATTACTTTTTGAGTTAAAAAAAGAATATGAGA
>JAYTMW010000446.1:0-3661 GCA_043728105.1 Saprospiraceae bacterium
AAACTCACGGGCGATTCTTCCGTTTTTCGGAAAGGCGAGGCTTTTATGACCACTTCTTCTAAGCCCGCCGTGGCTTCTTCCATCTCAAAATTGAGTTCGGTAGGCTTGGCGTTGGTCACTTGGATTTCAAAAATATTGATGTCTTTGAAGCCTACGAAAGTGACTTTTAGCTTATAAATTTTGGCTTCTAAATCGGTCAATTGATAGTTGCCGCTTTCGTCGGTTTGCGCTCCTTTTTCAGTGCCGACGATTTGAACCGTGGCAAAAGGCAGCGGCTCATTGTTCAATTTATTGCTAATTCTACCCTTGATAATGCCCGTTTGGGCTGAAATACTGAGAGGGGTGAAAATATAGGCAATGAGTAATAAGCAATGAGTAATGTGCTTGGATTTTAACTTTAATTGTGTGAGTGATTTCATTATGATATTTTTTATTAAAATTTTATTTTATGTTTAAATAATTGATTATTAAATGATTAAGTGAGAAATTCTATCAAAGTGCATCTCGATACTCATTACTATTTAAGCAATACTATTTAAAATATTTTTCCATTAAAAAACCTAAGTCTTCATTTTTTTCATGGTCATAAATATGCCGATGAAATATATCTAATTTTTTTAATAGATAAGACAAAACCATCTTCTCTTGCTCCGTCAAATTGCCACTCACGATGGTTGACACTTTCGACATTTCTTGAAACAATTTCATAATCTCGATGCGGCCCCCCTCAGTAATTTCAACGTTTTGACTGCGCTTATCCTGCGCATCATCTGACTGCATGACGAAGCCGTGACCAATTAATCTTCGGATAATTTCCATACCCGTTGTCTTCTCATGCACGTTGCGAGAAATGAGTTCGGATTTCGTCATTTTACCGTAAGTAATCAAAAAAGCGAGGTAGGTAAATTCGTCAATATTTTGAATGGTGGAGTTTTCAAAAGCCTTTTTTGAATACGTTTTCACATACCGATAAAGCGTGCCGACCAAACTACTAAGATTGATATTCACTTCATTTTTCTTATGGTGTTCTTGCTCTATTTTTGGATTTAATTCATTTTTTTTATCCAAAAACTGTTTAAACATCCAATCATTGAAACCTTCAACGCTGAGGCTTTCGGCATCGGGTTGAGCCTTGTCATAATCTTCAACTTGGTCAATAAAAAACTTTATTAAATCGTAACGGGTCATAATTCTTTACATTTAATACCAATTTCTTTCAAATGCTCAATAATCAATTGCGAATTATTGTTCGTACTTTCAATGCGTAAAACCTTGTCTCGGTCTTCCAAATCAACTGTCCAACGGGTTATATTTTCTTTGCCGTCAAAGAGTTGAGCCGTTGGTTTCAAGAGCCGTTTATTGATGTTTGTTTTAAAAACCAGAATTTCCATTTATACCTATTTTTTTTCATTAAAGTACGATGTTGTACTAATTTGAATGTTTATTAAATAGTTTAAATTAAAAAAGGTTTAGGATTGGACTAATTATTTTTTTTTGAAAAATAAAAAAGCCATGTACAGTTGAGTACAAGGCTTTTTAATTGAAAATACTGAGGGGCCTCCCTTTTCAATTCCGCACATACCGCACCTCATGCACCTCCTCCAAGAGTGGCATATCCAATTGCTGAATCATGCGCTCTAAAACAGCTCTTGGAATATCATCTTGCCGTCTTAAAAACACATTTTCGATGGACGTTTCGAGGTAAACAATTTTGAAACAAGGATTGTAAACACCCAACGTGCGGATTAATTTTGACCGCAAATCTTTGGTCAAATTGGTGCTGTTCCAGACAAAACTTTGCTTTTTTCGACAAAATTCTTTCGCTCGCTCGTAAGCGATTTGGACGACTTTGCCTTGCGCATCTTTTTCAGTTGCTTTTATTTTTAGCTCTTGTCGTATCGCATCAAGGCTCACGGTGGGTTTGCCGTAATAATGGGTTTCGTAAAAACTATCCTTGCCGCTGCCCGCTATGCCCGAAAAAATGGTGATGTCAAACTTCGTATCATCGAAAATTACTGAGGGGTATTGTTCTTCTTCATTTTGAAAAAACTTGTAACGGCTATGGTTGTTGTGAAAAGATTTTGGTGTGTAAAAACACTCGTTTTCAAGGCAAAACTCTTTAAAAAGCTCAATGCGCAACAATAAATCGTCTTTATCTTCGCAAATTCGTCCATTGGCATCTGCCTTCGCCAAGAGATAAAGATGATGATTATTGACCCTCAAACTCGATGAAATGACGGCTTGATGCGGGTTGTTTTTTTCCAAACTCCATATCGGCAACCCATGCAGACGCACGAGGGCAGCAATGGTTTCACGGGTTTCAACGTCGGCATCCCAGAGCAATTCACGGGTCACTTTTTCACCCACGGCGGCGTGTTTGGGCGATGTAATACGATCATTTTCTTGATATGTGCAAAGCGGTTTCGCAACATCGTGGAGCAAGGCACTAAGGAATAAAATGTATTGCTCATGGGCATTGAGTTGTAGAAATTCAGTATCTTTTAGAAGTTCAGAAACCACCATGCGGGTATGCGTCCACACATCTCCCTCGGCGTGGTAAATCGCATCTTGTGGACAATTTTTCATGGGTTCAACCCAATCAAATTGCTCAATCGTTGCCCAATCGGGTTTGTGATTTTTCAACAGTCCGTTCAAACCGTAATTTGGCACGCTGCCAATTGCGAGTCCAATGCTCATCGGTTTTAACATGATTTTTTCTGACATATTTTAAAACGTTATTGCTAAAATGCTGACCTACCTGTTCGGTTGGCAGGTTATAAAATGATTGTGCGGTTCTGCAAACAACGCCTTCGCACTTGCCACCCAATTGACTTTCTTCTTTTATGGTTGAATTAATGAGTTCTGTAATCTCCTTTTCCGTAAAAATACCTCGTTTTATGACAGGCACGGTGGGCAATTCCAAAACATCGGCGTAAAATACAACTTCATCCCAAGAAAGCCATTTATCACCTTCTCGAATTGCAAAAACGTAAAAATGATGTTCCAAACGGGTATATTCGATGCTGTGCTGACCATATAAATTTTCACCAAAAATATCAAAATCTTTGAGGTTCAGCTTGATGCGTTCCCAAATTTCCCAAGCATTTTTGGCCCACGGATTGCGGGTAGGGGCAGCGTGTGAGCGTGCATAAACCCCATCGGATTTGATGCACGTATTTTCACCATCTAATTTTTCTGTTACGACCAATTCATGTTGCAAAATGCCCTGCCAATCCTGCTTGATTCGGTCGTCGGAAGTCGTGCCGGGCGAAAAAGGAAAATGATAGGTGCGAGGGTATTTGAGCGATTCCATTTTTTATCTTGAATTTTAAAGCCACTCAACATGTTGGGGGTGAAAAAAGTTTCAATTTTGGTTTTTTGGGTGGAAATACTGAGGGGGGTGCTGTTTTGGGTTTGCGTTAAAAAAGCGGCTTTGGGTGGGGAGTCGCTTTTTTGATGCAAACACATTGACTTATTAATAAATTGAAGTAAAAATTATGCTTTAAGGAAGAAAAATTTATAAAAAGACCATTTAGCTTTGTCCTCATAAAAATAAATATTGATTACTAAAAATTACCTAACTTTGAACCATCAAATCTATGAAAAAACTTCATCTTGACAAACTGAAAGGTGGCATTTCTGGCATTTCACGCACTTATGG
>JAYTMW010000447.1:0-2214 GCA_043728105.1 Saprospiraceae bacterium
ACAAAATGAGCATGATGATTTCCGCCCGCTAACTTGCCCGAAAAAGCGGCTAAATAACCCAATTCTTGGGCTTGATTTTGCACGACTAAAACGCCAAACATTTTGCCTAACCCTGCCTTGCTTCCTGTCATTCCAAAGTCATGTTTCCAGTCGGTTTGATTTTCAATATAGGTCTGTAATTGCTTAGCGGCTAAACGACTTAATGGGTGTGGTTCGTAGCTAAAAGGAAACGTAAAATGCTCGGGTAAATCATACCCCTCAGTATTTTTACTAAACTTTGTAAAACAATCTGCAAGCGTTTTTAGCGTATCATTCATCGTTGTCAAACATGTTTTTTATGCACAAATCCACAAGGTTATTAGCATTGTTTGCGTTTTTTGCAAAAGTAGGAAGGTTTGGCTTAAAATTTATAAATTGTAATTAAATCATTCCCCTTTCTTAACCAACACCCCCGAAAACTTACCCATACTTTTTTGATTCTTAAAAACCATTTCACCATTCACCCAAACCGCTTCTACGCCTGTTGATAACGCCTTATTATTGTTGATAACAGCATTATCTTGTACGGTGTCGGGGTTGAATAAAACCAAATCAGCGTAGTTGCCTTTGGTGATGATGCCACGGTTTTGGATGCCCAAATGCTCCGCCGTCAAGCCCGTCATTTTGTGGATAGCATTTTCTAAGGTAAGTAGTTTTTGCGCTCTCACGTAGCGAGCTAATACACGGGTGAACGCACCAAACCCACGTGGATGCCCGTCTATCGCACCATCTGAACAGACATTGGTATGCGACCATGCGAGGAAATTTGAGACATCCGTATCGCTCATCGCTTTACCCATCACCCCCTCAGTATTTTCGATCTCGGGATGCTTTTGCTCATAATCTTCGACCGTAGCGAGGAGATAAAGTAGGGCTTTTGCGGGTGTTTCGTTGCGCATTTTTCCAATTTCTGTAAGCGATTTGCCTGCATATTCAGGATTTGGCTTGTATCTGACGACATACGAGCCTGCGGGATCAACCAAATCTGTCATCGCATATTCGGCACTGATTGGGTTGGTATAATCTCTTTTTGGAAACAAAATACGGAGGGTAGATTGCCAAAAATCGTAAGGATAACAATCTGCGGTGATGTCAATGCCTTCGGTTCGGGCGGCTTGTAGTTGGGCTAAAATTTGTTTAGAATAACCCCATTTGCTTTTGATGGACACCTTAATATGTGAGATTTTGACGGGCAATTTACACTCTCGTCCGATGTTGATTATTTCATCGAGGGCATCTTCAAGGTCGGTATCTTCGCTGCGAATGTGGCTGATGTAGCGTCTTTTATTTTTCGCTGCCACGTGCGCCAATTGCAACACTTCATCACGGCGACTATGAAAAGCGGACTCATATTCCAAGCCCGTTGCCAATCCAAATGAACCTTTTTTGAGTTCGCTGTCCAATAAGATTTTCATACCGTCAATTTCCTTCGCCGTGGCTTGACGGAACAAGGCTCCACGTACGCCACCCATCATTTTTTCACGCAACATGGTATGCCCCGTGTAGGTCGCCAAATTGACGGCGGCGGGTTTCGTTTTCAACTGCGCTTCAATGGAATCCATCATGCGCCCGCCACCATCTTGACCCACAACGATGGTCGTAATACCTTGATTGAGCGGTGCTATGGCTTCGGGATTATCCAACAAAGACCAATCGTGGTGGCTGTGACTATCAATAAATCCGGGGGCTAAAATTTGACCACCCCCCTCAGTATTTTGCTCATTTTTATACGGTTTTAAGTCACCAATTTCAGCAATGCGGTTGTCTCGTATGCGGACAGAAGCGGCGTAGGCAGGTGCGCCCGTGCCATCCACCACCCGCACGTTGCGGATGAGGTGGGTTTGGGGTAATTTATACGGTTTTTCTTCAAAAATGCTTGTAGCTGCCTTGATTTGTTCAGTATTCCCATTGTTACAAAGCACTATTAAGGTTTGTTTTTTATCGATATAACGTACAATAACGGTTCTGAAACCAACCCAACTGCCCGTGTGGCTTATCTTTTTGCCCAACTTTTCGGACGTGCCAATGCCCCATCCAAAACCATAATCGTAGGTCGTACCATCATTCAATTTCACAGGCGTTAAAGCCTCTTGAATGGTGTTTTGTTTGATTAATTTTTCGGTATAAAAAGATTGTTCCCACGTTAATAAATCTTCGACGGACGAATAGACATTG
>JAYTMW010000448.1:0-3130 GCA_043728105.1 Saprospiraceae bacterium
AAAAAATGAGTATTCCACCTATCATATACGATATTATCCGTTGGGTCACGTCATTCATGATGCTGGGAGGCGTACTTTCAGGATTATTCATGGCCGCACTTGTTTTTGTTCGTCGCATCAAGACCAATCCGTGGGTGAATATCCTTTTTACCTTGCTTTTGGCGGCAATGTCATTGACGCTGATGGATAAATTTTTTAATTTTACATCCTTTTCTCGACGCTATCCCAATTGGACTTTTTTACCCATTTATCTATCTTTTTCCTTTGCGCCTTTGCTTTTTTATTATGTCAAAAGTCGGCTATATCCACATTTTGCCATGCACAGGCGTGACTTCAAACACTTTATTTTGCCGACGGCACAATTTGCGATTTTGGGATGGGTTACACTTCAAGATGCTACGTCAAAAGCCCATTTTAAAAACAATTTTTTCAGCCCTTTTTATGGCAATTTTGAGAAAGGCGTGTTCATAGTCCAGTTTTTCCTTTACATTTATTTCTCATACAGATTTATTTTACACGAGAAGCACCCCCTTGAGCGCAACATGCGCCATCAAGCTCTGCATGACAGTATTGAAGCTCAAAAAAGGAAAAATGTGGGTCAAAACTCAGCTTTTAGAAGACAAGTTTTAGTAGTAAGTTGGCTCAAACGCATGGTAAAAGTTTTGTTCATCTTGTTCGGCATTCATGCTTTTTTTATCTTGACAGATTATTTTAGTTTTAAATTTTTCAACGTCAATTTACAGACAAAAGCCTTATTCTCAGCGTTTTATGAATTATCTTTTGTTGCCATGTTATTTTGGTTGTTCCTAAACGGATTCTTTGCTTGGCGAAGAGGATTATAAAATTTCTAAATAAAAACAATGACACTTACCCAACGCAATATCGCCATAGCCGTTTCACTCCTACTCGTGGGGGCTATCATTTATTACTTCCGAAACATCGTGACGTATGTACTCATTGCGTGGGTTATTTCCACTTTGGGGCAACCCATAATGCGCATACTCAAGCGCATGAGGGTCGGCAAAGTGCATATTCCGAGTGGCATTGCAGCCGCTTTAACGCTGTTGTTTTTTACGGTTATAATCAGTGGAATAATTACTTTTTTTGCGCCATTAATCGTTCAACAAGCGCAAAGTCTTGCTCAAATTGACCTCAAAACCGTAGCCACATCTTTAGAAAAACCGCTCAGTGATTTGACAGAACGAGGGCATCGCTATGGCTTGATTCCTAAAAGAGAAACCGCCTTGGATGTTATCCAACATGAAGTTACATCGCTCATAAAACCGACTTCCACCAATGCCGTTTTTAGCTCCCTCGTGTCCACGGTAGGTGACGTGTTTGTGGGTGGTTTTGCGGTGCTTTTTATTTCGTTTTTCTTCATGAAAGAAAATACGATGTTTTTAGAATTTTTGAGTGGCATAGCGCCCAATGAATTTGAAAATAATGTGCGAGAAGCCGTCAACGATACTACTTTTATGCTCTCTCGTTATTTTTCGGGCATCTTATTGCAAATGACATTTGTTACCTTTTTTCTCACAATCGGTATGTTTATTCTGGGCGTGAACAATGCCATTTTGATTGCCGCTTTTGCCGCTTTGATTAATATTGTGCCTTATTTAGGGCCTTGGATGGGATGCCTTTTTGCTTTTTCAGTCGCCATTTCATCCAATTTGCAACTCGATTTTTATGACCAAACTATACCATTGTTGTTTAAAATTGCGTTTGTATTTGGCTTGATGCAATTACTAAACGATTGGATTGTGCAGCCGTTGATTTTTTCAAATCGAGTCTTAGCACACCCCTTAGAGATTTTTATTGTCACACTCATTGGGGCAAAAGTAGGGGGCATTTTTGGGATGGTTTTAGCCATTCCGGGCTACACGGTCTTACGGGTTATAGCCCGTGAATTTTTTCAACAATACCGTTTTGTTCAAAAAATAACAAAGGGTTTAGATGACAGTGGCATTGTATAAGATGTTGATTTTCAATTACTTATAAAATATTTTCAATGAAACGCCTTACACTTATTGTTTTACTTTTTACGAGCATACCCCTCAGTATTTTCAGTCAGATTGAGTTTAAAATAATCACGATTAGAGACTCAATGTATATTGCTGCCTTCAACTATACAGATGGAGAACATAACATTATATCATTCATAACGAAAGATAGCTCCGAAGTAGATTCTTTAAAAAAAGGACAATGTATTTTTCGTGTTTTTGAACAAGAAAAAAAGAGAAAAGCCAAACGAGAAAACATCTTGAAAGCAATAATTAACTCGCCCATACCCGATTTTGAAGCACCCGACACAATGGGCATGGTGCATCATCCTTCAAACTATCGTGGAAGAGTTTTAATCCTTCATTTTTGGAATTTTTGGGATTTTTCTTTTGAAAAGGAAATTCCTTATTTGAACAAAATGATTGAAAAATATCGAAAAGATGGATTAGAAATCCTGTCGTTTATGGATATTAAAATAGGAGATTCCGAAAGGAAAAAACTAAATAAAGAAGCATTGGATTTTACGCTTATCCCAAACTCTTGGCAATTTTCCGATCAGTTTTTAAACATCAATAAATCCAAACCTTACATGGTTTTGGTAGATAAAAAAGGGATTATTCGCCACCTTTTTATCAGTCATAAATGGCAATGGGATAACAACAAGAACGTTGATGTAACAGCCGATTTTGAGGAAAAGGTTACTTTGCTTCTTAAAGAGTAAACTTTCAGGTTGGTCTTAAACAAAGTTGTTCAAAATACTGAGGGGTATGGCTAATTCAAATCTAAATTCAATAAGGGTTATTCACACTCACCACCTTTATCCACATACCTTTTGTGGATAAACATAAATCGCTGACGTATATATGTGTAGAAATCAACCTTAATGCAAGGTTTTGAAATCCAGTTTTTCCTTCCAAAATTTCAAGAACCTTTCCCAAGTCCTAATTTTAATTTGAAAGACAACGATATTTGAAAAACAATCTTTTTTATTCTCACTTTTTTTAAACATTTTTTTAATAGTAATGCAAACATTTTGTTTTCACGTATGTAAAGACGATGCTTTATATAAAACCTTGATAGCGAATCTTTTAAAAATATGGTTGAAAATATATTTTTAGAAACTTTCATT
>JAYTMW010000449.1:0-4358 GCA_043728105.1 Saprospiraceae bacterium
TATTTATTATCAGCGTTAAAATCAATGATTTTGATAGATTTTATTAATTTAATCTCAACTTCAGCTTTGGATCAATTACGTTTATCTTCCGCAGAATCTTTCATCGTTTCCACGACATTTGCTTCTTCAATTTCTTGAATTTCCAACTCAATATAAAAATCTGTTCCTTCATTTTCGACGGTTTCAAAATAGATTTTTCCGTTTACCGACTGAATAATATTTTTTGTAATCAATAAGCCAATGCCACTGCCATAAGCTTTTGTGGTGAAGTTGGGCGTGAATATTTTGTCTTGAATATCTTTCGGAATACCCGACCCGTTGTCGCTTATGCGAACAACAGCTAAGGTGTTGCGACGATAAAGGCTGACAGAAACACGTCCTTTGCGGTCATGCGAGATGGCTTGAATGGCATTTTTGACTAAATTATTCAATGCACTCACCAGCAGAGACCTGTCTGCATAAACGGTGTAACGCTCTTCAGGAATGTTTAAGAAAAACTCAATTTCTTTGTCGTCTTCGGGCTGACTGAATAAGTTGGCAACGGAACTCACCAAATCGTTGAAAACAAACATTTGATTGTTCGCTTTTTGAGGAATTTTTGCGAAACTCGCAAATTCCGAAACGATTTTTTCCAAACTATCAATTTGATCTAACAAAACCTTGTTTGAACGAATCAAATACTCTTCAAGATTATCATTTTTTTGCAGGCGCATCATTTCCAAATGCTGCACAATGAGCTTCATTGGCGTTAAAGGATTGCGCACTTCATGGGCTACTTGTTTAGCCATATCACGCCAAGCACCTTCTCTTTCAGCCTCGCCAAGTCTGCCATACGTTTCTTCTAATTCTGCCACTTTGTTGTTGTAGGCTTCAATTAAAACACCAATTTCATCTTTTTTATCCCACGGAATAGGTTCATTTTTTTCTTTATTGCCTAAACGCAAGCGTGATAATTTGTCGGCAATTTGCTGAATCGGCTCCATGTTTTTGGACGTTCGGATATAAATAATACAAATTCCCAACACCAAAAGCATGGTTAAAATGGTGGCATTATAAGTCCAAATTTCAGAAACATCAATGCGTTGTTTTCGGTCACGGGAGTAAAAAGGCAGTTCAAGAAAAGCCAATTGTTTTCCTTGGTCGTCTTCCACGGCATAGTAGGCAGAACGATAATGAAATTTACCAATCTGTTCGTCACTTTTCATGATTTTTTCACCTGATTTGAGGTGCATGAAAGCAACGGGATTCATCCGCTTGGATGTGATACCTTTATCTTTATCAAAAATATTGTTTTCAGTGGTCGCCACAAGATACCCCTCAGTATCAAAGATGTGCAAAGCCGTTTGATAGCGTTCAGAATAACGCATCAACATTTTATTGATGTTAGAACTTGTGTCAATGTTGTAATCGTGCATTTCTTTTATATCAATAATGGCATTTGTTACAAGAAAATCACTCTTGTTTTCCAAGTCATTGTTGTAATAACGCTCGTCAATATTTTTAAAATAACGCACCGTGAAAAAGAAAATGGCAACATACGACACTAAAATGAAAGCAATACTTGGGAATAAAATCCGATTGCGTAAAGAAGAATTTAAGGAAAAAGTAAAGGGAAACTGAACAATGTCAGGCAAAAACTTCACATAATGATTCAAAGCGGACAAAATGAGAAGCAAGAAACTCAAAATCAGAACAATATACATACCCAGAGCAATGCCTCGTGAGGATATGGCCCGTTCTTTTCCAATCTTAACAACCACGCCATCGGGGCTTTGGTAAGTTATTTCATCTCTGTTTCCTTCGCCCGTAAATTTGATAGATTTACCATCAACGGGTAAATCTTTTTTATTTAAATAGTGGCTATAAAAACCTGTTTGATTTTGCTCTTTGCACTCTCCATTTTTGTAGATAGCATAACTATAATCGTTCAAACGAGGTAATCCTTTATAATTTTTATCCGTAAACAACTCTGTAAAAACACGACTTGATAATTTATCTTCTCGCTTAAATTCCATTTCCACATAAATCGGATTGTTGGGCATAACAGGCACTTTTGAGACTGCCAAATAAGCGAATTGTCCTTTTTTATCTGACCAAAATGTTACGTGATTGCTCGTATCTAACATTTTGCCAGTCTCTCTTTTTTGCATCAATGAATGTAAATTGACGCTATCACTCTGAATCAACGCTTCGCCATTTTGATAATGACTCACATAACTAAACGAATAATGGTTGCTTAGATATTCGTCGCTGTTAAATTTCAAACTGATTCGTTCAGCAATGCGGCGAGGGTCAATCTCTAATCGAATAGGAAAAATTGACAAAGTTTGAATAGTAGGGTCTTTTTCGATGCCTTCGGTTAAAAATTTTATCCTTTTTTCAGCAATAATATCTTGCTCATTTGCTAAAGTGAAAGAGAAATCTTCAAGCGTTTTTCGGTCTTTTTGCACGTTGAAACGAGAAATAAAGAAAGCAATAATGGCTGAAAAAATAATAACCCACTGAACCAACCAAATCAATCCTGGACGTTTGTAGCGAATAAACTGATGAAATAAACCAATGTAAACGAAGATAAAAACCACGTATAACCACGTAGGCAAGCTCAATTCATAATTTTCAAACAATAGTATTCCAATCCCTACCGCTACATCTATGGCAATAAAATGTTCAAAATTGTTGATAAGAAGCTCGTTAAGCGTGCTTATTAGGCGATGACTCATCAAAAAAATACTCAATAAAATGATGCCTATGCCTAACAAAGCCGTAATGCTATTAATGTTAAAATCAGATAAATTATCGAAGGCTAAAAGGTGATTCCAATTGGTTACTAAATCATTAACGATGCCAATACACAATATTATAAGTAAAACGATAACGGAATAAAAAGCTGCGCCCAAGCTCAATCTTTTCCATGAAGGTTGACCACCATAGTCCTGTAATTTGAATTGGGCATTAAAAAAGATGGCAAACCAAAAAAGAAATGCCGTATCAATCATCAGTTCAGCCAAAGATTTTACGAATATGGCATCGTAAAAATCACTCATCCCTAAATCTAAAAAAGGCAACAATTCACTTTTTTGAATCCACATCACACTGATGCGCATAATGGCCATGCAGCTAAAAAAGAACAAAACACCCGACAGTGGTGATTTGTATTGAGCCAACATTTGTTTGGCTATTTTATCGCCAAAAATACCCAATAAGAAAAACCCAAAAAACAATAAAAGAAACACGCCAATATCATGTGTCAAATCGGCATACGTTTCATTATTATCGAGGTAGCATAATATTCTATCGTCGGAAGTCACTATCGGGAATGCTCCTTTGGTTTCTGCCAAATTTAATTCGGATGGAATGGCTCGTGAAGCGGGAAAATGACTTTCTAAATATTCGCCTTCGAGGGTGGAATAAGCGTGTTTTAAAGGAATAAGCGTGGCAATGATAACTTTATTCTTATAGCGATCAAACTCGTTGCGGTAGCGCAGTTCATAGTTTGATTCTCTTAAAGTCACGCACTTTGTAATTGTTTTGTTTCTGATGGTATCCGAAAAATCACTCCATAAAGGCAAGACATCATTGCGAGACCAAAACACCAAAGAATCATCTTTGAAAATACATAAATTGAAACATTCAGTTCGCAGTGCTTCTGTTTTCTTCAAATCCTGTTCATACCGATTGCCTAAGCGAGAACCTAACAAGCGTCGGCCAACAAATTCTTCATCATTCATAACCACATCAGCACGTTGTTCGGTGGCGTGTAGATAACTTTCAATGTATGCTTTATACCTACGCATATTACCTTCGCCCGAGAAGTATCCATCCCAAGCAAAAGCCGCCACAAATAGCGCAAGTCCTAACCAAAGTAGTTTTAATTGTTTGCGATTTAATATCATTTCCTTCTTACAGTGTAACAGGGTGAAATTTTGCTTTTCGAGAACCCTTGCGTTCAAATATAGATAAAATAATTAACACATAAATGTTTTTAATTAATTTATTCAGCAAATAATAGACAAAAATTTAATGCTTCTTTTAAGCCGTTCCCATGAAAACAAGAAACGAAAAAAGAAAGATTAAATAGATTGTTACCAATCCGCTGTGCTTATTATGAAATTGTTTGAACCTAAGGTGTGGGCTTTCTCAAAAGAGGAAAGATATTTTTCAAAGAAATATGCTCCGATTATAATAGTATGTTAAGTCAAAATGATTCACAAAAGTAGTATTTTAAATTAAATTAAAAAATAAAGTGTCAATAAAATTTTAAAATTTTAATTTTAAAAGACTGTCAATTAAGGAGTTATGAATTTATATTTTATTTATTTGTATAAAAAAATTAGAGTAAGAGACGTACAGCTTTCAAC
>JAYTMW010000450.1:0-2282 GCA_043728105.1 Saprospiraceae bacterium
GCATCAATCAATAAAACGCCCTTTAAATGCTCTAATCGAGAATTTATAACAGTGGCAATGGGTTTGCCGTTTTTATCTAAGCCTGTTTGAAGATACAAATCTAAAAAGCGAGCAGAATCCGTCCTGATTTCAAATAGATCGTAATTAAATTTATATTTATCGCCATAAAACAAACCATAACCTGCGAACAAACGCCCATCAAAATCAAAATCTCTGTTTTTCTTGAAAATTATTTCTTCTCTTTTTGGAGAAATTCGTACCCGTTGCTTATTACTTAATTCAATACCTTTTACACCGTTAACAAGAATATTTGTATCTCTCAATGAGAAAAACGCATTTTCTTTTTTTGTCTCCGAACTAACTCTTAAAACATCGTAATCTGATTTTTTTTGATACGCTGCAGCAAAATGAAACAATTTGTTTTGCAATTCAATCATTTGTTTATCCACGTCATATTTTATAAAACCTTGTGAAGATAGGTCATAAAACAAACTTTGAATCATGCTGGCATCCATTTTTTGACCTAATTGTTTGGCAATATCATCGGCTAAAAAAGTGCGGGTTTGCATTTTTTCAGAATACATTTTCATGATTGAAATAGGATTCGTAGTCGCAATATTTTGGATGCGCCGAAAATCAGGTTCACTAAAAAACTGGTATGATTCAAACATACCGTTGTTGTTGTTAATACCAAATCCAGGATATTTATCACCCACAATGAGAGAGTCTTTATCAATGTCCCAAATAATTTTCCCTACATCAATATTAACTTTATGATACGAGTTTGAGAAAGGATTTCTATCGCTACCACGTTGTCCACGTTCAAGTCTTAAAGTATTTTTAGCAATGTCAATACGCATATTTACGGAGGGGTGATAGATGGAATCTTTACCAAAATAGATGGAAGATTCGACTCTTTCACTACTGATATATTCACCTTTTCTAATCGTAAAATTTTCTGCATAAGCCTTGAAATTACGATTTCCTTTCTTAGAATCATTCATGGTTAAAAGCGACTTATTATCTTTCGTGCCGTAACCATAAGCCGTTGTTCCTTGTAATCTAAAACCGCCTTGAAACTGAATCGTTCCGCCTAAGTTATTGATTTTCAACTGTTTATCAAAGGATTCAAAACGAGGATAAGAGATTTCAATCTGAGGATTTTTGACCGTTAACTTGTCTTCAAAAGAGCCTTCAATGTCTTTGTCGGGGAAAAGAGTCGGGTAGTGTAGTTTTACTTTTTCAGCCTTATAAAAATTCTTAGAAGCATCTAAGGTATATTCTGAAAGTTCTGCATACGTTTCGTCTTTTTCAAATCGTTTCCATTGCACTTTTCCACCAATACCTTTCCACTGATTGGTTAAAGGAAGGTAATATCCTTTGGTTTCAATAATAGAAATGGAGTCAGTTTTGTAGAGGGCTGTGAGTGTTAGTTTTTCCCAAACTACTGAGGGGGTCTGATTTTCATATTTCAATTTATAGTCTTTATTGGCACAATACCAATTGGCAATTAAATCAGCGTAAAACAAGGTGTTTTTTTCAAAGAAATTTTTTGAAAATTCTAAATAACGACGTACAGGTTCGAACTTACGTTGTTGAATATCCTTCAACAAAGCATCTACTATAGCGTTCCATTCTTCAAATCTTTTGTGGTCGCTTTCCGAAACGCCGACATTAACAACGCATTCCAAGTAGTCCGTAAAAAAGGGCAAAGCATTCATTTTTTGAGCCAACATGGTGTTGCAAGTTGACATAATTTGTTTGGCATTGGCTTCTGGCAGACTCCCAAATCGGACGGCAAACTCTTTCATTTGTTTGTCAATTTCAGCCCGCTTACTTTGGTTCACATAGTCACTCAGCTCTTTTAAGAACTGAACACGGTCATCAGAAAAGGCATTTTTTAACTGACCAAATGTGTCGGTAACAGTCAAAAAAGAAAGGAAGGCTAAGAGTAAAAGGTGCTTCTTCATGCAATTAAATCGTAAATATGATAAAAATGAGTTTTGTTATAAACGTTTTTTTTTAGTTGATAGTGTTTAGTGATTGGTGAATAGTGATTAGGAGTCACTAATCACTAATCACTATTCACTAACTAAAAGGCAAAGCCAATTTGCTCTTTCTAATTTTTTTAAAAGCTTGAAACCATGATTTTCAAGTGCTTCTGTCATAACCGTTTCATCTTCCGTCAAAAAACCTGAAAACAGAATGACCCCCTTCCCGCCTTTGTCGGGATTTCGTTCCTCAACAGTATTGAGCTTACTTTTCAAAGTAACAAGCGAATC
>JAYTMW010000451.1:0-4754 GCA_043728105.1 Saprospiraceae bacterium
GCAAAATCTCGGTAATATAACGCACGAATACACGATTTTAAATGTGGTGTAACCGCAAAACAAGCGGTTTCGCGGTTACACCGCGTAAAAAAATGGTGGTTTATTTAATATTACCGAGATTTTGCAGCTACGCCGCAACCTAAAATCCCAAAGCGAAAATTGCTGAAAAAATTTATTTTCTTTACGTAAATCATTATAAATCAACTCATTAGCATGAAAAAATACGCCCTTTTTTTTATACTTTTTATGTCTTTCAATCTTTTTGGACAAGAAGCCAAAAACGCATCCAATGACGCGTTTCCTGATTTTACTAAAATGAATTATGACACAATTAGATTAATGAATCGGCCACTTATTATCAATAAAATCGATAGTACGGTAGATTTATTTCCTCAGTCGTGGGAGGATGGAAATACTCGATACGTATATTCAGAGCATCAAACCATCGTTGCACAGCGTTATTTTAGTGGCACTAAAATAATTCATAAAGAGTTCATTAAAATTAATAAAGGCAAGTATCATTATTTGGAAAACGATAGCTTACACAATAATAGGCCAGTAGTAGAAGGCGATTTTATTGCTTCCTCGACCGAATTTATAAAATTTGATACAATTCAAACAATTGACCCAATGACTTATGAAGAAGTTGTAACACTTGTAAAACGTCCAAAATTGCTAAAAGAAGGCGAATGGTTTGAAGCAGACAGTGTTTTTATTTATAGTGGCCACTATAAAAACGATAAACGCGAAGGCAAATGGACTAAAATGAAAAGACTGTTTAATGAGTACGACCAAAGAAATTTAATGTATCAAAATGATAGTTTGATAAGCGAAATTCAATTAAATTTAGTAAAAAAAAGTGATTTCAATGCGCTTAAAAAAGGTTTAATTGGCTCATGGTCTGTGGATGTGTTTGATGAAAAGGAGAAAATTCTCAATCTGAAAAGACCTATTGGATTTACGACTCTTGAATTCAGTGAGAATGGAAATTTTGATATAATAGGTGATCATCATGGCGTAACAAAAAGGAAAAGCCTTGATACTTGGACAATTGATGATAAATATGTATTGGAAATCAATAGATTAGGAAAAATAGAGCGTTACCAATTGCTATTAGTTTTGGAGAATAGAATTGAGTCAATAATTTTAGGAAAATAGAGACCCCCAGTATAAAACACCTAAAAGCACAGTTATGGCTAAGTTTAATTTTATAAAGTCAGCCATAACATATAAATTACTATTTTTTGATAGAAAATCCACGTATAAATTCACGTTAAAAAAAAAGCAAAATGACAAGGAATAAAACGTTTTTAACACTTATTCAGTATTTTTATATGTCAAAAATAAAATTTTTGTTTTTAATTTTATGATTTAATTTTGTCTTTTTTAAACAAAAAATTTCTATAATATAGAAGGCAATAATAAGTTAATTCAGTTTGAAGAGAGACAAATCCGCCGTGTTTGGAGCAATAATACATGGTGGTATTCCATTATTGATGTGATTGAAATTTTGACGGGTAATGAACGTCCAAGTAAGTATTGGAACGATTTAAAACGTAAAATACTAACAGAAAGTGGTTCAAATGAACTTTCCGATTTTATCGGAAAGTTCAAATTCATGGCATCCGATGGTAAACTAAGGGCAACGGAGTGCGCCAATCGTCAGACGTTGATGCGTATTTTAATGTCTGTTCCTTCTCCAAAAGCAGAGCCTGGGCAACAATCAAAGGCATTGAAAGGCTTAAAAAAAAGAGAATTAAAGAAAAATAGACCTTTTTCATACGAAAATAGTGGTTAAAATTTTGATTTTAAAAATGATGTTTTTTGGGGAAAACACATAGGTAGATATATTTCCCTAAAAAAGCCGCTTAATTTTATCATTTCTTAATTGGCATGCTTGCTTTTATATTCAGCTGCCAATTCAATAATTTTTGGTGCATCGCCATTCCAACTTCGGAAAATTTATCCTTTAAATCCGTTGCTTCTAACAAGTCATTATCTAAATCAAACAACTCTATTTGATTGGTTTTCAAGCTCTTAACGAATTCCCATCTACCGTCTCTAATTGCCCCGACGGGTCTGCCCCTACCCTATTTTCGTTCTTGCTGCTCATTGTTTATTTGAGTGGCCGCGCTTTTTACTCCTAAAAGAATTTCCACTTTGTTTTTCCAATACCGTTAACCCTAATTTTTAAAACAAAAATCTGCTAAAACTTACACCCAAAAACATAAAAACAGCGTCAAAATAACACCTTTTTTATACCTAAACATCAAAAAAACATAAAATTAGCACTGTTTTGGTATCAAAACAGCATAAAATAAAATTTGCGGCAAACCACTTCCCAAAAATTAAGACATCAAAAAGGTATCGAAAAAACACCATTACGGTATCAAAATGACATAAAACTAAAACCTTTCAGCAAATCGTTTTTTCAATAACATGAGAATTTTTGACCGCAGAAAAGGGTAAGTATTATAATCGGAAGCTGTATAATGACTGGCTTCGCGGCGGTTGATGTCCTCGAAAAGGCTTTGCTCCAAGTCCGTATTTTCTTGAAAAAGTTGGTTGACAATGGTTTGCTCTTTTTGCAAAAGCCGTTCAGTTTCTTGTTTTTTCAAGTCATTTAGGGTCTTTTCTGCTTGTTTTTCAACCGATTCGGCTTGTTTTTTTACGGATTGCGTTTCAATCGATTTTTGTTTGGCCGAAAAATCCGCTTTTTCAATCAATGAGCGCAAATAGCCACCTTGTTGACTTGGTTCGGTGGTTTTTAGCTTACCTTTTTTCACTTTATCGAAAAATTCTTGCAGACAAGCCTCAATGTGAGCAGCAGGGTAGGCACGTAGCCAAGCGGACACCATACTTGCGGAAATGCCATACGCCTTCACTTGCGGGTAATAAACGGCCAACAACGGGTCCGTTTTGTCCGTCGGCAACGTTGTTGCGGACACGACGACCCCCTCAGTAAAAAGCGTTATTTCGGGCTTTTTCTTCGTTTTAGGCTTCGTATCACCCTTGGTCGGCGTGTTTTTCAGTATCGTAAAAAGCAATCGCTCTACGCGTTTACCCACAGCTTGCTCCGTGTAGGTAAACGTTACGTCGCAACATTCATTCAAATCTTTTTGGGCCTGGTTCAAAATTTTTAGCTTAAAACTGCCGTAATTCTTATATTTATGCTCCACATCGAGCATTTCTTTGAGGTCGTGCAAACTCACCTCCCATTTTCCCAAATAGGCGTTTGATTTTATCCATTCGTACATTTTGAACGAATAAACGCTTCTCAAATAAATGATATTTTGAATATCATATTGACTAAAAAGCTGCTTCAAATCCAACAAATGCGGTTTCAAATCGTCGTTGAATTTGAGTTCAATGTACGCATTGTCCTCTTCTTTATCTTCGGGATGCGTAAACTGCGACAAAATCCGCACTTCCCGCCACCGTTTGTACCCTTTCTCTGAACGGTACGACATCTTCATGCTCATCGCGTACAATTGCTCGGGGATGCGCTGAATGACGTTGTAATCGTCCTTGTTTTTGACCTTAAAAAAGTTCATCAAATCCTTGATGTATATCTTTTGAATTGGAAATTCGACATCATCAAAGCTGTTGATTTCGCTTACCATATAGACAAAAACCCGTTTTTGCCAAAGCGAAAACGTGTATTTTGCATGAACAAGGTCATTGGAACTGACGACGAGTTTCTTATTGTCTGAATCTTTATTGTTGAATTTCATTATGTCGTATTGGTTATTGGTAAAAATAAATCGTTGGCGTCATATCGTAGAGACACATGGCTATGTGTCTCTACAATAAAATAGGTACATCTACTGGTTAAAATTTATAAATAGTTGATTATCAGTTATTTATAAAGTCGTATTGAAACCAAGAACGCTTCCGTTTAGTCTTTTTTAAGCCTTCTATTTTTGTTTTTTTTTAGGTATGATTTGGTAATAATAACGTTTTAACCACTTGATCTAAACCCACGTTCCTCGCGCGAGGGCTGACAAACTTAGAACATTTTAAGCAATGTCCAACCTTTTTTAAACAAATTATAAGGCAGAACAGCATATTATTACCAAATCATACCTCATTATTGCCAAATCATACCGTTTATACTGAGGGGTATGATTTGGTAATAATGAGGTATGATTTGGTAATAATAAGGTATGATTTAGTAATAATTGAGGTATGATTTGGTAATAATTGAGGTATGATTTGGTAATAATAAGGTATGATTTGGTAATAATAAGGTATGATTTGGTAATAATAACCGTTGTAACTTATTGAAAATCAATTAGTTACAAGCCCTTAAACTAATAAACAATTTAAACTTAAATAAACAACAAAACAAAGCGATATTTTCTTGTTGTTGTCTTTTTTGATAAATGTGGTTTTAGCCTTTCTAAATACATTTTTACAACTGCTTGAATTGGTTAGAAATAAAACACGCGCAGAAAAGGTATAAAACTGATACTGTTTTGGTATTTAAAAGGTATAAATTTTACGCTATACTTATTTTTGGTGTCAAAAAAACACCTTTTTGGTATCAGAATTACGTATTGGCTGTTTTGAGTTGTTGATTTTGTCATTCCGTGTTTTGTCATTCAGAAGGAATCTCTATTTTGTGTGTTCTATCTAACAGGGTACAAAAATGTAACAAATAGAGATTCCTTCCATTTGATTTGCACCTGAAACAAAAAATTTTAAATTTACGTCCTGTTGAATAAACTATATTCCTTCTTTATTTTAAACTA